>JAMWZF010000029.1 GCA_024304875.1 Paracoccaceae bacterium | reverse complement strand
ACCGGGTGTCCGAGGCGCTGTCGGATCCGCAGGCCGAGGCGCGTGGGATGGTGATCTCGCCCGAAGGGATCGGCGGCGTGCGCACTCCGTTGCGGTTCTCGCGGTCCGGTCTCTCCGACGGCAGCGCCGCGCCGCGGCTCGGGGACGGAGAGTGGGCGTTCCGGGAGTGAGGAGCCCCGCGCCCCGGACCTGATCCGGGGCCTCGCCAAGATGTGCGCGACGACCCGGGTCAAGCCCGGGACGGGGACACGGGCGATACGGTCGCACGAAGACCGGGGGCGGCTCGTCGCTGGGACAGCGCGCCCCGGACTTGATCCGGGGCCTCGCTTTGTTGGCAGGGAGGTCCCGGCTCAGGGCCGGGACGCCCCACCCCTCAGCGCAAGGCGTCCAGCTCCGGCATCGCGGCCTTCAGCGCGCGGCCATAACGTGCTGCCGCCTCCGTGATCTCGCCCTCGGTGATCGTCAGCGGCGGCGAGAAGGAGGTGACCGGCAGGAAGGGCAGGGCGCGCGAGATCAGCCCCTGCTCGAGGCAATGCTTGGCCACCACCTTGTGCGGGTTGGTCCCGGCGGGGAAGCGGACGCGGCCCTCCTGCTCGGAGACGAACTCGACGGCGGCCATCAGGCCCGAGTTGCGGATGTTGCCCACGTAGGGATTGTCCCCCACCGCCTCGGTCAGCGCGTCCTTCAGCACCGGCCCGAGCCGGGCGGAGGCCCCGGCGAGGTCCTCGCGCTCCATGATGTCGAGGTTCGCCATCGCGACGGCGGAGCCGACCGGATGACCGGAGTAGGTGTAGCCGTGCATCAGCGGGCCCATCTCGGGCGAGGCGCCTTCCAGCACCTTCCAGATGCGCGAGGAGATCAGCGAGGCGGACATCGGGAAATAGGCCGAGGTCAGGCCCTTGGCGAGCGACACGATGTCCGGGCGCATCCCGTAGGTGCCCGAGCCGAACCAGTTGCCGGTGCGGCAGAAGCCGGTGATGACCTCGTCCGCGATCAGCAGGATGTCGTGCTTCTCCAGCACCTTCTGGACGCCCTCGAAATAGCCGGCGGGCGGGACGAAGACGCCGCCGGTACCCATCACCGGCTCTGCGATGAAGGCTCCGATGGTGTCGGCGCCCTCGCGGGCGATGGTCTCTTCCAGCTCGGCGATCAGGCGGGCGGTGAACTCGGCCTCGCTCTCGCCGTCGTTGGCGAAGGCATAGTGATGCGGGCAGGTGATGTGGATCACGCTGTCCAGCGGCGCGTCGAAGGCGGTGTGATAGCCCTCGATCCCGGTCATCGCCGTCGCCGCCCAGGTCAGGCCGTGGTAGGCGCCCTTGCGCGCGATGATGCGTTTCTTCTCGGGCTTGCCGCGCAGGTTGTTGTAGTAGCGGACCAGCTTCCACGCGGTGTCGTTCGCGTCCGAGCCCGAGCAGCCGAAGAACACGCGGGCGATGTCGGCGCCGGCCACGGTCTCGTTGAACTGGGTCTTGAGCCGGTCGGCGAGGCGGATGGTCGCCTCGGAAGAGGCGCCGCCGAAGAAGTGCTGGTAGGACAGATCGGTCATCGCCTTGGCGCTGGCCTCGGCCAGCTCGGTCCGGCCATAGCCGACGTTGACGCACCACAGGCCCGCGCCCATGTCGATCAGCTCGGTGCCGTTGTCCCGCGTCACCGTCGCGCCCTTGGCCCCCTGGTAGATCATCGGGCCGTTGGCTTCGAGATCGGCGATGGAGGTGACGGGGTGAAACAGGCTTTCGCGGTCGAGATCGGCAAGCGAGATGTTGGCGCGGTCGTTCATGCAAGGCTCCTGCGGCTGGCGGTCAAGGCCATCTCCTACGCCTAAAGGGCCCCACTTCCAACCCCGGCCACGGGCGATTGATCGCACCCCGGCGCCGCGCTAGGCAGGGTCAGACGTTTCCCGCGAGGTCCCGATGCCCCACCTGAACTCCACCGCCGAGATGCAGGCCGCCGACGCGGCCCACCACCTGCACCCCTTCACCGACACCGGCGCGCTGAACGCCAAGGGCGTGCGCGTCATCACCGGTGGCAAGGGGGTCCATGTCACCGACAGCGAGGGCAACCGCATCCTCGACGGCATGGCGGGCCTGTGGTGCAACGCGCTGGGCTACGGGCGGAGCGAGATCGTCCGCGCCGTGGCCGAGCAGATGGAGCGGCTGCCCTACTACAACACCTTCTTCCAGACGACCCATCCGGGCGTGGTGGAGCTGTCGGGCGTGCTGGCCGAGGTCACGCCGCCCCAGTTCAACCGCTTCTTCTACGCCGGCTCGGGGTCCGAGGCGAACGACACGATCCTGCGGATGGTCGGCTACTACTGGGACCTGATGGGCGAGCCCGACCGCAAGATCATCGTCTCGCGCAAGGGCGGCTACCACGGCTCCACCGTCGCGGCCTCGGCCATCGGGGGCTTCGACTTCATGCACGCCCAGCCGGGGCTCCCGGTGGGCAACATCGTCCACGCCCCCCGGCCCTACTGGTGGGGCGAGGGCGAGGACCTCAGCCGCGAGGACTTCGGCCGCAAGGTGGCCGAGGACACGCTGAACCTGATCGACGACACCGGCGTCGGCCGCATCGCCGCCTTCATCGCCGAGCCGATCATGGGTGCGGGCGGGGTCATCATCCCGCCGGACACCTACTGGCCGACTCTCTGGGCGGGCCTCAAGGAGCGCGGTATCCTCCTGATCTCGGACGAGGTGATCTGCGGCTTCGGTCGGACCGGCAACTGGTTCGGCTGCGAGACCTACGACACGGCGCCCGATTTCATGACCATGGCCAAGGCGCTGACCTCCGGCTACGTGCCGATGGGCGCGGTGGCGGTCTCGGACCGGGTTGCGGACGTGCTGACCGAGAAAGGCAGCGAGTTCGGCCACGGATACACCTATTCCGGCCACCCCGCGGCCTGCGCGGCGGCTCTGACCACCCTCGACATCCTCCGCCGTGAGGGCCTTGTGGAGCGGGCGGGGTCCGATATCGGCCCCTACCTCAAGGCGCAGTGGGAGGCGCTGGCCGATCACCCGCTGGTGGGCGAGGCGCAGATGGTCGGCATGGTCGGCGCCATTCAGCTGACCCCCGACAAGGCGGCCCGCGCCGGCTTTGACGATGCGGTCGGGATGATCTGCCGGGAACATTCCTTCGCTTCGGGCCTCATCATGCGGGCGGTGGGCGACCGGATGGTCGTCGCCCCTCCGCTGGTGCTGAGCCACGCCGAAGCGGACGAGCTGATCGAGAAGGCGACCCGCGCCCTCGACCTGACCGAGGCGGACCTCCGCAAGGACGGTCGGCTCTCCTGAAGGGGCGGCGGGTTTCCCCACCCCGCTGCGGTTGTCGGCGACCGGAAGAAAACACGACCCGCGGCGCCCTGTTCCTCTTTTCGCCCTCAAATACCTCGGGGGGCCGAAGGCGGGGGCAGCGCCCCCTCGACGGCCGATGCAGGGAGCGTCCGCGCGCGAGAAAAGCCGTTCCGGCTCAAGGATGTGGCTGCGCCCTGGTGCAGGTGCCTGCAAATTAAGCGGTTCCCCCGGGTCGTTTGCCCCCGCCGATCACGCGGACGTTGAAGGTTGTCAAACCGCCGCTATGCTCAACCCCATGGCCGAGGGTACGAACTTTGACGAGATGTGGGGCTTCGACGGGACCTTGAGGGCCCCCTACGGTCCGTACAACCGCTGGCTCGAGGGCGAGGACATCAAGCGTCTGCGCGCCAAGCAGCGCGAGGCGGACGAGGTCTTCCGCCTCACCGGGATCACCTTCAACGTCTACGGCCGCGCCGAGGCCGAGGAGCGGCTGATCCCCTTCGACATCATCCCGCGAATCATCTCGGGCGCCGAGTGGCAGCGCCTCTGCAAGGGGATCGAGCAGCGGGTCCGGGCGATCAACGCCTTCCTGCACGACATCTACCACCGGCAGGAGATCCTGAAATCGGGCCGGCTGCCGGTCGAGATGGTGGCCCAGAACGCCGCCTTCCTGCCGCAGATGATCGGGGTGGAGCCGCCGGGCGGCATCTACACCCATATCGTCGGCATCGACCTCGTGCGCACCGGCGAGGACGAGTTCTTCGTGCTCGAGGACAACGCCCGGACGCCGTCCGGCGTCAGCTACATGCTCGAGAACCGCGAGACGATGCTGCAGATGTTCCCCGAGCTGTTCAGCCGGAACAAGGTGCAGGCGGTGTCGGACTACCCGGCGAACCTGCTGCGCTCGCTTGCCGCCTGCGCGCCGCCCAACGTCATGGGCCCGCCCACCGTTGGCGTGCTGACCCCCGGCATCTACAACTCGGCCTACTACGAGCACGCCTTCCTCGCCGACAAGATGGGGGTAGAGCTGGTCGAGGGGAACGACCTGCGCGTGGTCGACGGCAAGGTTGCGATGCGCACGACGCAAGGCTATCGCCCGCTCGACGTGCTGTATCGCCGGGTGGACGACGACTTCCTCGACCCGCTGAACTTCCGCCCCGACAGCGCGCTGGGCGTGCCGGGCATCCTCGACGTCTACCGCGCCGGGGGCGTCACCATCGCCAATGCGCCGGGCACGGGGCTGTCGGACGACAAGGCGATCTACTCCTACATTCCCGACATCGTGGAATTCTACACCGGCGAGACGGCGATCCTGAAGAACGTGCCGACCTGGCGGTGCAGCGAACCGGACAGCCTGGCCTACGTCCTCGACAACATCGAGGAGCTGGTGGTCAAGGAAGTCCACGGCTCGGGCGGCTATGGCATGCTGATCGGACCCACGGCGACCAAGAAGGACATCGCCGCGTTCAAGACCAAGCTGAAGGCCCGCCCCGGCAACTACATCGCCCAGCCGACCCTGTCGCTGTCGACCGTCCCGATCATGACCCGCGCCGGCATCGCGCCGCGCCACGTCGACCTTCGGCCCTTTGTCCTGTGCAGCCCCGAGGGCGTGCAGATCACCCCCGGCGGGCTGACCCGCGTCGCGCTGAAGAAGGGCTCGCTCGTGGTCAACTCCTCCCAGGGCGGGGGGACCAAGGACACCTGGGTTCTGGAGGACTAGGGGCATGCTGGGCAAGACCGCAGGCGGGCTCTACTGGATGTTCCGCTACCTCGAGAGGGTCGAGAACACCGCGCGGCTGATCGAGACCGGCCAGCGCATCGCCCTGACGCGGTCAGGCGCGGCCGATTCCGAATGGGCCAGCGTGCTCCAGACGGTCGGGGTCCGGGCCGAGTACGACGCCCACCACGACGAGGTGACCCGCGACGCAGTGGTCGACTTCATGCTGCGCAGCCCCGACAACCCGGTCTCCGTCCGCGCCGGGATGGAGGCCGCCCGCCAGAACGCCCGCACCGTCCGCACCGCCCTGACCGCCGAGGTCTGGGAGGCGCTGAACGGCGGCTACATGGCGATCAAGGACGCCCTCGCCCGCAAGGTGAGCGAGCGGGACCTGCCCGCCGTCCTCGGCCTGATCCGCCAGCGCACCGCCCTTGTCCGGGGAGCGACCCACGGCTCCATGCTGCGCAACGACATCTACAACTTCGCCCGCATCGGCACCTTCCTCGAGAGGGCCGACAGCACCGCGCGGATCCTCGACACCAAGTACTACGTCCTCTTGCCCACCGCCTACGCCGTGGGGTCCAAGCTCGACAACGTGCAGTGGGAGGTGATCCTGCGGTCCTGCGGCGCGGGGGGCGGCTTCCGCATGGCTTATGGCCAGAACGTGCGCCCGCGCGAGATCTCGCAATTCCTGATCCTCGACCGGCGGATGCCGCGCAGCCTCAACTTCTGCTGCCGCAAGATCGAGGACAACCTCGGGTACCTGACCTCGGGCTACGGTGTGAAGGCGACCTCCTGCGATACGGTCAACGGCATCAACCGGCGGTTCCTGGCCCACGACATCGACTCGATATTCGACTACGGGTTGCACGAGTTCATCCAGGACTTCCTCGGCGCGCTCGTCGGCCTGTCCGAGCAGATCCAGACCGACTTCCGGTTCGTGGCATGAAGGGACACCCATGACCATGCGCCTGACCATCACCCATACCACCCGCTACACCTTCGAGGAGCCGGTCTCCTACGGCCTTCAGCAGCTGCGCAAGACGCCGAAGTCCACCCGCGCCCAGAACGTCGTCTGGTGGAAGACCGAGGTGGAGGGCGGCAAGAAGGAGCTGCAGTTCGAGGATTTCAACCGGAACACGGTCGAGCTGATCTCCTTCGAGACCGGCACCCAGATGCTGACCATCCGCTCGATGGGCGAGGTGGAGCTGACCGAGACCCACGGCATCGTCGGCCCGCACCAGGGGGCGATCCCGCTCTGGCTCTACGACCGGCCGACCGACCTGACCCGCCCCGGCCCCCTGTCCCGCGCGATCGCCAAGGAGGCGGCATGGGGCCATGACGAGGCGCTGCCGCAGCTGCACGCGCTGTCCGGCGTGATCGCCGAGGCCGTGGAGTACAAGAAGGAGACCAGCGAGCCCGACTGGCCGGCGGAAAAGGCGCTCGAGGCCGGGCGCGGGGTCTGTCAGGACCACGCCCACTGCTTCGTCACCTGCGCCCGGCTGATGGGTTATCCGGCCCGCTACGTCTCGGGCTACCTGATGATGGAGGACACCGAGCAGCAGGACGCCACCCACGCCTGGGCCGAGGCCCATGTGGACGGGCTGGGCTGGGTCGGTTTCGACGTCAGCAACGGTATTTCCCCGGATGCACGGTACGTCAGGGTTGCCACCGGCCTCGACTACGCGCAGGCTGCGCCGGTCATCGGAACACGTCACGGGGGCGAGGGCGAATCCCTCTCCGTGACGGTCGAGGTGACGCAGCAACAGCGACAACAAAATCAATCGCAGAGCCAGTCGCAGTAACCCCGCTGCAACGGAACTGCTGTAAGAGGCGCGAATGACCTATTGCGTCGGAATGCGGCTCGACCGCGGCCTTGTCTTCATGTCCGACACCCGCACCAACGGCGGCGTCGACAACATCTCGACCTTTTGCAAGATGCACTCGTGGGAGGTTCCGGGCGAACGTGTCCTGACGCTGATGAGCGCCGGCAACCTCGCCACGACCCAGGCCGTCGTCAGCCTGCTGGAGGAGCGCGGCAAGGCGCCGAGCGACCGCGCCCCCTCGATCCTCGAGCAGCCCTCGATGTTCCAGGTCGCCCGAACGGTCGCCCAGACCCTGCGGGACGTGATCTCGCAGCACCGCGAAGGCGGCCAGCAGGCGCAGGCCTTCCATGCCACGCTGATCCTCGGCGGCCAGATCGCCGACGGGCCGATGCGCCTGTTCCTGATCTACCCCGAGGGCAACTTCATCGAGGCCGGGGAGGACACTCCCTTCTTCCAGATCGGCGAGACGAAGTACGGCCGCCCGATCCTGGTGCGCTCCTACAAGAAGGACATGAGCTTCGAGCAGGCGGTGAAGCTGCTGCTGGTCAGCTTCGACTCCACCATCAAGGCGAACCTGTCGGTGGGGCTGCCGCTGGATCTGCAGCTCTACGAGGAGGGCACCCTGCACCTCGGCCTGCGCCGCCGGTTCGACGCCGAGGATCCGTTCTACACCACGATCAGCCAGGGCTGGGGCGAGGCGCTGACGAACGCGCTCGACAGCCTGCCGGACATCACCCTCTGACCCGGCCCTGCTGACAGCGCCCTGTCAGCATCCCGCCACCTCTGCAGAGTCGCATAGGTCACCCGCAGCCTGCGGTCATGGACACGCGCCCGTGAGTGACTATGTTCCGCGGACTTGCCAACGACCGGAAGGCACCTCCCCGTGGCCGCAATCGTCTCCGTCCAGAACCTGACCAAGTCCTACGAGGGCGGGTTCACCGCGCTCGACGATGTCTCTCTCGACATCGAGGAGGGCGAGATCATCGCGCTGCTCGGCCCCAACGGCGCCGGCAAGACGACGCTCATCAGCACCATCTGCGGCATCACCGTGCCCACGTCGGGGCACATCCTCGTCGGCGGGCACGACACGATCACCGATTTCCGCGCCGCGCGGCAGCTGATCGGCCTTGTCCCGCAGGAGATCAACCTCGAACCCTTCGAGAAGGTGCGCAACGCGGTCCGCTTCTCCCGCGGACTCTTCGGCCTCGGCCGGGACGATGCGCACATCGACAAGGTGCTGGCGCAGCTGTCGCTCTCCGACAAGGCCGGCAACCAGATCAAGACGCTGTCGGGCGGCATGAAGCGCCGGGTCCTGATCGCCAAGGCCCTCAGCCACGAACCCCGGGTCCTGTTCCTCGACGAGCCCTCCGCAGGCGTCGACGTCGAGCTGCGCAAGGACATGTGGCAGGTCGTCGCCGACCTCAAGAAGCAGGGCGTGACCATCATCCTGACCACCCACTACATCGAAGAGGCCGAGGCCATCGCCGACCGGATCGCCGTCATCAACAAGGGCCAGATCCTGCTGGTGGAGGACAAGGAAAAGCTGATGGAGCGGATGGGCCGGAAGACCCTGCGCATCGAGCTGACCGAACCGCTGGAGCGCATCCCCGAGAGCCTGTCGTCCTGGGACCTCGAGCTCGCCCCCGACGGGCGGGCGCTGATCTACCACTACGACTCGCAAAGCGACAGCACCGGCATCACGCGCCTGCTGGCGGCGGTCCGAGACGCCGGCCTGCAACTGCGCGACCTCCAGACCCGGCAGTCGAGCCTCGAAGAGATCTTCGTCGGGCTGGTTCATGGCGAGGACGACGCCGCATGAACGCCCCCATCACGACAGGAGTGCGGAGATGAACCTCAACGCCGTCGCATCCATTTACCGCTTTGAAATGGCGCGGTTCTTCCGGACCGTGCTGCAAAGCATCGTCTCGCCCATCGTGTCGACCTCGCTCTACTTCGTGGTCTTCGGCTCGGCCATCGGCAGCCGGATCGACACGGTCGAGGGCATCGCCTACGGCGCCTTCATCGTGCCGGGGCTGGTCATGCTCTCTGTGATGACACAGGCCACCTCCAACGCCAGCTTCGGGATCTACTTCCCCAAGTTCATCGGCACGATCTACGAACTGCTCTCGGCCCCGGTGAACTTCCTCGAGATCACCCTGGGCTACGTCGGCGCGGCGGCGACCAAGGCGCTGTTCATCGGGACGGTGATCCTGCTGACGGCGAACCTCTTCGTGGACCTGCCCGTCGCGCACCCGGTCGCGATGGTCGCCTTCCTGATGCTGACCTGCCTCAGCTTCGCGCTCCTCGGGTTCATCATCGGCATCTGGGCGCAGAACTTCGAACAGCTCCAGCTGATCCCGCTGCTCATCATCACGCCGCTCGTCTTCCTCGGCGGGTCCTTCTACTCGATCACCATGCTGCCGCCGGTCTGGCAGACGATCACCTACTTCAACCCGGTGGTGTACCTGATCAGCGGCTTCCGCTGGGCCTTCTTCGACCAGGCGGACGTGGCGGTCGGCATCTCCCTGGGGGCCATCGGGCTGTTCACCCTGATCTGCATGACGGTGATCTGGTGGATATTCCGCACCGGCTGGCGCATTCGGCAATAAGCGGGCCGCCCGCGCCTTGTTCCTCCCCGCCCCCCGGCCTATGTCGGGGCACATGAAACGCCTGATCCCCTTCGTGAAAGCCGACCCGCTGGTGTCGGTCATCCGTCTGGAAGGGGCCATCGGAATGGGGGCGCGGGGGCTGTCGGACAAGTCCCTCGCCCCGGTGATCGAAAAGGCGTTCCGGGCCAAGCCCAAGGCCGTCGCGCTTCAGATCAACTCGCCCGGCGGCTCGGCCGTGCAGTCCTCCCTGATCGCCGCCCGCATCCGCCGCCTCGCCGCCGAGAAGAAGGTGCGCGTGCATGCCTTCGTCGAGGATGTCGCGGCCTCGGGCGGTTACTGGCTGGCCTGCGCGGGGGACGACATCACCGTGGATCGCGGCTCGATCCTCGGGTCCATCGGCGTCATCTCGGCCGGCTTCGGGCTGTCGGAGTTCATCGACCGCCACGGCGTCGAACGCAGGGTCCACACGGCGGGCAAGTCGAAGTCCTTCATGGACCCCTTCCGCCCCGAGAAGGAAGAGGACGTCGCCCGGCTGAAGGACCTCCTCGACCAGCTTCATGCCTATTTCATCGACACGGTGAAGGAGCGTCGGGGCAGCACCCTTGGCGAGGACCCCGAGCTGTTCACCGGCAAGATCTGGGTCGGCAAGGGCGCGGTCGAGATCGGCCTTGCCGACGGCATCGGCCACCTGGTGCCCCGGATGAAGGACCTCTACGGCGACAAGACGAAGTTCCGCGTCTTCGGCCAGAAGAAACCCCTGCTCAGCCGCCTTGGCGCGCAGGTGGTCGAGGACGGGCTCGGGGCCATCGAGGAGCGGGCGGCCTATGCCCGTTTCGGCCTCTGACGTGATCCTCAAGATCGTCTCTCTCTTCCTCGTCTTCATGGCCGTGCTGGCCATGTTCGGACGGCTGCGGATGCCCCGGATCGGCCTGAGCCGGTCCAAGGGCAAATGCGCCGCCTGCGGCCGGCCCCGGATCGGACGCGGCCCCTGTCCCTGCGGCAAGGGAGGCCGCGCCTGATGATGATGAACTGGATCTACGTCGGCCTCGGGCTGACCATCCTCGTGCTGGCCGGCGACAGCCTGGTGAAGGGCGCCGTGAACCTGGCCCTCCGGCTCGGCATCCCGGCCCTGATCGTCTCGCTCACCATCGTCGCCTTCGGCACCTCGGCGCCCGAGCTTCTGATCTCGGTCCAGGCGATCCTGACGGACGTGCCCGGCATCGCGCTGGGCAACGTCGTCGGGTCGAACACCGCAAACATCCTGCTGGTGCTTGGCCTCCCCGCGATCCTGGCGGCGATGCACACCTCGGAGTGCGACACCCGGCACAGCTACGTGCAGATGCTGGCCGCGACGGTCTTGTTCATCGGCCTCTGCTTCTTCGGCGTCATCACCTGGGTGTCCGGCCTGGTGCTGCTGGCGGCGCTCGCGGCGATGCTGGCGCATGCCTTCCACACCGCCCGTACCCATCGCCGGGCCGGGCAGGAGACCGAACTGGAAGAGGAACTGGAAGGCGTGGACCTGTCGATGTCCTGGCCCAAGATCCTGTTCTTCCTCGCCCTCGGCCTGATCGGCCTGCCGCTCGGCGCGGACCTGCTGGTCGACGGCTCGGTCGAGATCGCCCGCGCCTGGGGCATCTCCGAGACGGTCATCGGCCTGACCCTCATCGCCGTCGGCACCTCCCTGCCCGAGCTGGCCACCACCGTCGCCGCGGCCCTGCGCCGGCAGGCGGACGTGGCCCTGGGCAACGTGATCGGGTCGAACATGTTCAACCTGCTCGCCATCATCGGCATCGCCAGCCTCTTCGGCCCGATTCCGGTGGACCGCGAGTTCCTGACCTTCGACCTCTGGGTCATGGCCGCCGCCTCGCTGGCGCTCCTGCCCTTCGTCTTCTTCAAGGTCGACATCACCCGGCTGTGGGGCGTGGTCCTGACCGGCCTCTACATCGCCTACCTCGTGGTGCTGCTGGTATGACGCGGGCCTTGGTGACAGGCGGGGGGAAGCGGCTGGGCCGGGCGATGGCGCTCTACCTCGCCGATCGCGGCCACGACGTCGCGGTGCATTATCACGGGTCGGAGGAGGCCGCCGCGGAGGTCGCCGATCTGATCCGCGGCAAGGGCCGCAGCGCCGTCACCCTTCAGGCCGACCTGACCGAGGAGGCCGAGGTGCAGGGCCTTCTTCCCGCAGCTGCCGAAGGTCTGGGCGGGCCGATCACCGTGCTGGTCAACAACGCCTCCGTCTTCGAGTATGACACCCTCAAGAGCGCCACGCGCGCCGGCTGGGACAAACACCTGGAGAGCAACCTGCGCGCGCCTTTCGTGCTGACCCAGGCCCTCTATGCGCAGGTCCCAGACCCGGTCAGCGACGACAACGGGGAGCCGCTGGCCCAGGGCCTCGTCCTGAACATGATCGACCAGAAGGTCCGCAAGCTGACCCCCGAGCACATGACCTACACCATCGCCAAGATGGGCCTCTGGGCCTTCACCCGGACGGCGGCGCAGGCGATGGGCCCGAAGGTGCGGATCAACGCCATCGGCCCCGGGCCGACCCTTCAGGGCGCCCGCCAGCCGAAGGAGAATTTCGAGGGCCAGCGCGGGGCGACGATCCTGCGCCGCGGGTCCAACCCGGCCGACATCTGCGCGGCGCTGGGTTATTTTCTGGATGCTCCCGCGGTCACCGGGCAACTTCTGTGCGTGGACGGCGGACAGCACCTGATCTGGCAGACGCCGGACGAAATGGGTGCCTGAGGCACATAACGCAACGAAAGTTGTCCACCGCGTCTGACGCCGGTCACAAACTGGTTACAAATCCTCAATGATTTCAGTATTTTGCCAAGTCCGTGAGAAAATTGGTGGAGAAATCAAGGCGTTGCGATTGCGCCCAAAAATCAGGCAAGGACATGAACCCGCGAGAGGATAAGGACATTTCTCCGGCGAGCGTCAGCTGGCCACAGGGTTATCCACAGAAGTCGGGGATGCCTTTGCCCTTGTCCTCTCTCTTGCCGCATTGCAGCCGGACCCCAGAATCACGACAGTCGACCCGATGACCGACCAGCCCGACACCAGTGCCGTCACCGGCACGGCCTGCATCCAGTCCTACCTGCGCACGCTGAAAAGCGGGCCGGGGGTGTACCGGATGCTCGATGCCTCTGCCCAGGTGCTCTACGTCGGCAAGGCGCGGAACCTCAAGGCGCGGGTCTCGTCCTATGCGCGGGGGCAGGGGCACTCGCCGCGGATCGCCCGGATGATCGAGGAAACCGCCTCGATGATGTTCCTCACCACGCGGACCGAGACCGAGGCGCTGCTGCTCGAGCAGAACCTGATCAAGCAGCTCAAGCCCAAGTTCAACGTGCTCCTGCGCGACGACAAGTCGTTCCCCAACATCCTCGTCAGCCGGGAGCATCCTTTTCCGCAGATAAAGCTCCACCGGGGCGCCAAGAAGGAGAAGGGCGACTACTACGGCCCCTTCGCGGGCGCCGGAGCCGTGCGCCGGACGCTGAACCAGCTGCAGAAGGCCTTCCTGCTGCGGAACTGCTCCGATGCGACCTTCGACAGCCGGACCCGGCCCTGCCTGCTCTACCAGATCAAGCGGTGCAGCGCGCCCTGCGTCGGCTACATCGACGAAGCCGCCTATGGCGAAAGCGTCAAGGACGCCGCACGCTACCTGACGGGCAAGTCGACGGCGGTGCAGGAGCAGCTGGCCAGGGAGATGGCCGAGGCCTCCGAGGCGATGGAATTCGAGCGCGCCGCCGCCCTCCGCGACCGCATCCGCGCCCTGACCCAAGTGCAGTCGGCGCAGGGCATCAACCCGCAGAACACCGCCGAGGCGGACGTCATCGCCCTGCATGTCGACGGCGGGCAGGCCTGCGTGCAGGTCTTCTTCATCCGTGCCAACCAGAACTGGGGCAACCACGACTACTACCCCCGCCTCAACGGCGAGGAGGACGCGGCCGAGATCATGCAGGCCTTCGTCGGCCAGTTCTACGCGAACCGGGAACCGCCCCGGATGCTTCTTCTGTCCCACGGCCTGGACGATGCCGACCTGATGGCCGAGGCCCTGGCCGAAAAGGCGGGCCGGAAGGTCGAGATCAACGTCCCCCAGCGCGGCGAGAAGGCGGAGCTGGTCGAAAGCGCCCTGCGCAACGCCCGCGAGAGCCTGGCGCGGAAGATGTCCGAGACGGCGACCCAGGGCAAACTGCTCAAGGGCCTGTCGGAAGCCTTCGAGATGAGCGTGATCCCCCAGCGGATCGAGGTCTACGACAACTCCCACATCCAGGGCGCCCATGCCGTCGGCGCGATGATCGTGGCCGGCCCCGAAGGCTTCGTGAAGAGCCAGTACCGCAAGTTCAACATCAAGGGCGAGGAGCTTACCCCCGGGGATGACTTCGGCATGATGAAGGAGGTGCTGACCCGCCGGTTCAAGCGGCTGCTGAAGGAGGACCCCGACCGCCAGGGCGGCACCTGGCCGGACCTTCTGCTGATCGACGGCGGCGCGGGGCAGGTGAGTGCCGTGGCCGAGATCATGGCCGAGCTCGGCGTCGAGGACATCGCCATGATCGGCGTCGCCAAGGGTATCGACCGCAACGCGGGCAAGGAGGAGTTCCACCGCATCGGCAAGCCGGTGAAGGCGCTGCGCCACAACGATCCGGTCCTCTACTTCGTGCAGCGCCTGCGGGACGAGGCCCACCGCTTTGCCATCGGCACCCACCGGGCCAAGCGGTCCAAGGCCGTGGGGGCGACGCCGCTGGACGATGTGCCCGGCGTGGGGGCGACGCGCAAACGGGCGCTTCTGGCGCATTTCGGCTCGGCCAAGGCGGTGAGCCGCGCCAACCTCGCCGACCTCAAGGCGGTGGAGGGGGTCTCGGGGAAGCTGGCCGAGACGATCTACGCCTACTTCCACGAGAAGGGCTGAGGGCGACCTTATCCGCGGGTAAGATGCAGTTAATAAACGGTTAATTGGAATCGCTGAAGTCTGGGGAGTCCGGTCTTTCGAGGTGAGGAACGACATCTCGGCACGTGGGGCGGAATCAAGCCGAAGGCGCCGCCCCATCGTCGGGCCGCCCCCACGGCCCGGCGATTGGCCGATGCTCGCGCGACGTTCCAACGTCTTCCGGGCTTGAGAGATAAAGTGCCCCGATCCGAGGTGAGGATCGCCGGACCGCGGCCCGACGATGGGGCGGCTCAGGGTGTCGCGTGACCGAGCCTCCCCCCTTGCCTCTCTCCCATCGCTCCCCCCAATGTGCCTGAAACCGCCGCCCCGCCGCGGCCCCTCCGATTCGCGAAAGGACCCCTCTCATGGCGCTCGATTCCAAGACCAACTCGCTCGAGGAGTTCTGGATTCCCTTCACCGACAACCGCGGCTTCAAGAAGGACCCGCGCCTGATCGTCGAGGCCAAGGGCGTCTATCTCAAGGACCACAAGGGCGGCACCGTGATCGACGGCTCCTCGGGCCTCTTCTGCTCGCCCGCCGGGCATTGCCACCCCAAGATCATCGAGCGCGTGCACGAGGCGATGCAGTCCGTCACCTACGTCTCGCCCTTCTGGACCTCGCACCCCTTGTCCTTCCAGCTGGCCGAGGAGGTCGCGCGGCTGACCCCCGAGGGGATGAACCACGTCTTCTTCACCAACTCGGGGTCCGAGAGCGTCGACACCGCGCTCAAGATCGTCATGGCGTACCACACGGCCAAGGGCGAGAACCGGCGCCACTTCATCAGCCGGGACAAGGCGTATCACGGCGTGAACCTCGGCGGCGTGGCCCTCTCCGGCCTCGTCAACAACCGGCGTGCCTTCCCGCTGACCATGCCCGGCGTCCTGCACATGCGGCACACCTGGACGGACGAGGAGCTGAAGGTCCCCGGCCAGCGCGCCACCGGCGCCGACCGGGCCGAGGACCTCGAACGCTTCGTCGCGACCCACGGGGCCGAGACCATCGCGGCGGTCTTCGTGGAGCCCGTCGCCGGCTCCTGCGGAACCCTGCCGCCGCCGAAGGGCTACCTCGAGCGGCTGCGGGCGATCTGCGACCAGTACGGCTTCCTGCTGGTGTTCGACGAGGTCATCACCGGCTTCGGCCGCCTCGGCGGGGCCTTCGCCGCCGACACCTTCGGCGTGACGCCCGACATCATGACCATGGCCAAGGCCCTGACCAACGGGTCGATGCCGATGGGCGCCGTGGTCGTGCGGGACGACATCTACGAGGTGGTGACGGACAAGGCCGCGATGGGCGGGATCGAGCTGTTCCACGGCTACACCTACTCCGGCCACCCGGCCGCCTGCGCCGCGGGTCTGGCCTCGCTCGAGATCTACCGGGAGGAAGGGCTGTTCGAGCGGTCGAAGGAGATGGCCCCCTACTTCAGGGAGGCGATCCACTCGCTGGGCGACCACCCGCTGGTCAAGGACGTCCGCTCCATCGGCATGATGGCCGGGGTCGAGCTCTTCCCCGGCAAAGGCCCCGCCCCCCGCGGCCCCGAGATCCAGACCCAG
>JAMWZF010000289.1 GCA_024304875.1 Paracoccaceae bacterium | reverse complement strand
AGCTGACGCTCTACACCAATGTCGACCCGCGCATCGCCTCGGACCTCGCGGCCGAATTCCAGGACCAATACGGGATCAGCGTCGAGGTACAACGCTCGGGATCGTCAGCCCTCGCGCAGAGGTTCACCGCCGAGGCCGAGACAGGCAATACCATCGCCGACGTTTATTACAGCACTGACGAGGCTTTCCACGTGGATTCCGCCGCGACAGGCACGTTCTCGTCGCTTGAGGGCCTGCCGGGCCTGGCGGAATGGCCGGAGGAGGCTAAGGGCGAAGGGTACGTGACCATCGGCTACAACCCCTATTCGCTGATCTGGAACACCGACCTCGTGCCGGACGGCATGGACAGCTGGGAGGACCTGATCGATCCCGAACTGGCCGGCATGGTCATGCTGACCGACCCGCGGGCGGGCGTCACGTCGAACCAGTTCTACCTGCTCCTGCGGCAAGAGTACGGCGACGACTTCCTGCGCGCCCTGGGCGAGAACGCGACCTTCTCGCAGAGCGCCGTGCCCGGCATGCAGCAGGTCGCCGCGGGGGCCCAGGCCACCTATGCGCCAGGAATCAACCAGGTCGCAGTGGGCCTGATCGATAGCGGCGCACCGCTGGGACAGTTCTTCCCCGAGCCGACGATCTCGAGCAACAACCTCGCCAGCATCGTCGCCGAGGCGCCGCACCCGAACGCGGCGCGGCTGTTCGTGTCGTTCCTGATGACCGATGAGGCACAGGCGATCAACAACGGATCGGGTTTCGCGCCGGTCGAAGGTATTCCGAACACGATGGAGCTGCCCGAGATCGTTGAGATCACCCCCGAAGAGGCGATGGCGGCCCAGGCCGAGACGATCGAGCTGCTCGGCCTGCAGCAGTAACAAATGGCGCGGGGCGGATCGTTCGCCCCGCGCATTGCTCGAGCGGAAATCGTTGGGTCCTGGTCCGTCCGCTCCACCCTCCATCGCGAGATCGGTCTTCCCACTCGGTTGTGGCCACGCCCCTACCTGCCATTCAAGAGTTAATCTGCGGCCAGCTCCGGGACGGTGCGCTCGACTTTGATAGCTTCCAGAGCCACGTTAGCCTTGAAGCTCGCGTCATGGGTTTTGCATCGCGACATTTATTGTTCTTCATTTTGGAGGTCACCAGTCGTCAGATCGTAGCTTATGTCAGTGTCCGAATTTCGGGGGGTAGCTCAGATTATGGTTGGGTTGGTTGATTGTACATATGAGGGTGTGAATGGGAAAAGACTCGCAGTGTCATCGATCCGATGATCGTATGACTGGGAGGGGGGCGATGACGATGCACCACAAGGTACTTTTGCCGATCGGCGACGCGACCGAGACGGTCGACACCCTCTACCCCTACTATCGGCTCATCGAGGCGGGGTTCCAGCCTGTCGTCGCCGGGCCCGAGCGGCGGGTTTACCAGATGGTCCTGCACGAGGTCCGGGAAGGCTGGACCATCACGAAGGAATGGGAGGGCTACCGGCTGGCGGCCGACATCGCCTTTTCCGAGGTCGTACCGGAGGATTACATCGGCGTCTTCTTCTCGGGCGGGCGGGCGCCGGAATACATCCGCGACGATCCGGACCTGATCGCGGCGACGCAGCATTTCTTCGACGCCAGAAAGCCTATCGCGAGCGTCTGCCACGGGGTCGAGATCCCGGCCCGCGCCGACAGGGTCCGGGGCCGGCGGATGGCGACGGTGGCGAAGTGCCGGTTCGACCTGGAGGTCTGCGGCGGGACTTACGTGGACGCGCCCTGTGTCGAGGACGGCAACCTCATCTCGGGCCGGACGTTCCATGACCACGGCCACTACATCGGCCCCTGGATCGCCCGGCTCGAAGCGGCGCGGGCGGGCGCGGGCGCTCAGCCGGTGGCGGCGACGTAGTTCGAGACGATCTCGCCGATATCCTCGTCGCCGGTCAGGCCGAGGGCGCGGGCGCGGGCAACGTCGAAGTGGGCAGGCCAACTGGCGACGATGGCCTCGATCGCGGGATCGGGAGCGATGGTCACGCGGGCCACCGCCTCGGCCCCGAAGCGGGCACCGAGTTCATCCAGCATCTGCCGCGGCGTGACGGTGATCCCCGGCAGGTTCACCGCGACATTGGTGCCGAGGGCCGCGTGGTCGATACCGGCAAGGGCGACGATGTTGCGGATCACCGCGTCGGGGGAGGAGATCCAAAGGGCCAGGTCCTCGGCCACCGCGCAGGTGGCGGGCTGCCCCGCGATGGGCTCGCGCAGGATCGAGCTGGCGAAAGATGAGGCGGCGGCGTTCGGCTTGCCAGGACGGATCACCACCGTCGGCAGCCGGCCGACCACGCCCCGCACGAAGCCCCGGCGCGCATAATCCGCCACCAGAAGCTCGCCCAGCGCCTTTTGCGTGCCGTAGCTGGACCGCGGACGCAGGACCTGCGCGTCGGTCACCACGTCGGGGCAGTCGGCGCCGAAGACGGCGAGGGAGGACGAGAAGAAGAAGAACGGCCCGTTCGCCCCGGTCCGGCAGGCCTCGAGAAGGGCGCGGGTTCCGTCGAGGTTGACCCCCATCCCCGTCTCGAACTCGGCCTCGGCCTGGGACGACACGACGGCGGCGAGGTGGAAGACGGCGGCGGTGTCCTTGCCGATGATCCGCCCCACAAGGGTCGCGTCGTTGATGTTGCCGACCTTGGAGGTGACGGCGGGGTCGTCCACCGGGCAGGGCGCGAGGTCGAGCGAGACGATCCGGTCGAAGACGGGCAGGCCGGCGGTGCCGCGGGCGTCCAGCAGGGCCCGGATCAGGCGCTCGCCGAGGAACCCCGCGCCGCCGGTGACGATGATATCCATGTCGGGTCCTTTCAGATGAAGGCGGGGTCGCCCGAGAGGCCCATGACCTCGGGCGTGAACAGCCGCGGATCCATGAGCCGGGGCGGCTCGGGCATCTCGGGGGTAAAGTCCATGTGGGCGAGGACCTGGGACTCCAGGTCGATGCCGGGGGCGATCTCGCGCAGGGTCAGCTTTCCGCCGCCCAGGGTGAAGACCGCCCGCTCGGTCACGAAGACGGCCTTGCGCCCTTCCTCGGCCGCGAAGGCGCCGGAGTAGGAGATCTGCTCGATCGTAGCGCGGAACTTGCGGTGGCGGCCTTCCTGCAGGATGCGCAGCTGCCCGTCCTCGCAGGTGACCTCGAGCCCGCCGGCGGTGAAGGTGCCGCTGAACACGGTCTCCTTGGCGTTCTGGCTGATGTTCACGAAGCCCCCGATGCCGACGATGGTGCCGCCGAAACGGCTGATGTTCACGTCGCCGCTGGCGTTGACCTCGACGAAGGACAGGAAGGCGCGGTCGATGCCGCCGCCGTCGTAGAAATCGAACTGGTAGGGCTGATCGACCATGGCGGCCCAGTTCTGCGCGGCGCCGCTGTCCTTGCCGGTGAGGGGGGCGCCGCCGATGAAGCCCTGCTCGTTGGTCAGGATGATGCGGCCGAGGATTCCCTCTTCCGCCGCCACGGTGCTGATGCCCGTCGAGATGCCGGCGCCGATGTTGCAGACGGCGCCGGGGCGCAGCTCCATCGCCGCGCGGCGGGCGATGATCTTGCGCGGGCCGAAGGGCAGGGGCCTGATCCGGTCGAGCGGTACCCGAAGCTCGCCCGAATAGCTTGGGTCGTAGTCGGTGGCGTAGGTCTGGCGCTGGTCGGGCACGACTACGACGTGATCGACGAGGATCCCGGGAATCTTGACGTCCCGGGCCTTGAGCGTCCCGGCGCTGGCGACCCGTTTGACCTGTACGATGACCTTGCCGCCCATGCGGCGGACCGCTTGGGCGGTGGACAGCATCTCGCCCGGGATCGCCTCCTGTTCCATCGTGATGTTGCCGTCCTCGTCCGCGGTGGTGCCGCGCAGGAAGGCGACGTCGATGTGCCAGGGCAGGAAGCGGAGCCACTCCTGACCCGCGATCTCCATCAGTTCGACCCTGGGTTCGGACATCGTGCCGCCCTGGAGGGCGCCTCTCTGCCGGGGATCGACGAAGGTGTGCAGGCCGGTGCGGCTGATGTGGCCGGGGCGGCCCGCGGCCATGTCGCGCATGATCTGGGCCAGCACGCCCTGGGGCAGGGTGTAGGCTTCGATCTCGTCGTTCAGGGCCATCGGGATGAAAGTGGGGGAATCGATCAGGGCGCTGGTGATGACCCGCGCCACCATGCCGGGCTGCGCCAGGTGCGCCGCGCCCCGAGTTTCGCGGTCGCCGATGCCGACGACATGGGCGAAGGTGAGGCCCTTCGGCGCGCCGGTCTCGCGGTAGCGGGTTCCGAGCGCGGCGAGAAGC
>JAMWZF010000288.1:3358-4284 GCA_024304875.1 Paracoccaceae bacterium | reverse complement strand
CAATGAGCATGCCGTCGAAAAGCAGACCGTCGAGGGCCTCAGCCGCGCTGCCGTAGACCTTTTGCATTCGTGTTCCCTCCGGGCAAAGTCGAAACGAAAGTATAAGGGGGTCCCGGGCAGGGCAAGACCACTTGCCGCGCTGCGGCGGGGGTTGAAATCGGATAACAAGTCATACATTACAATAGCAAGATGTTTTAAACGACGCTGAAGGAGCACCCCATGCATCGCTTTCCCGCCTCCGGCCCGCCCGGCAGCCCAAACGTCGCCGCCTTCTACGAATCAGCCACCGGATCCTGGCAGTACGTTGCGTCCTGTCCCGAGACGAAACGGGCGATGATCGTCGATCCGGTGCTGAACTTCGACCCCGCCGCCGGCGCCACCTGGACCGCCGCGGCGGACGAAATCCTGTCTTATGTCCGCGAGGAAGGACTGACGGTCGACTGGGTTCTCGACACCCACCCCCATGCCGATCACTTCTCGGCCGCCGCCTACATCGCGGACCAGCTGGACGGGGCGCCGCGCCGTGGCATCGGCGCCCGGGTCCTGCAGGTGCAGGAGATCTGGGCCGACCTCTACGCCGACGACGCATTGGCCGGACAATCCGGCCACTGGGACCGGATGTTCGAGGCGGGCGAGACCTTCGCCGTGGGCGATTGCGCGGTGGAGGTGATGCTGTCGACAGGTCATACCCTCGCCTCGGTCAGCTACCGGATGGGGGACGCGGTCTTCGCCCACGACACCTTCATGGTCCCCGACAGCGGAACCGCGCGCGCCGACTTTCCCGGCGGCTCCTCGGCCGAGCTCTGGGACAGCCTGCAGGCGATCCTCGCCCTGCCGGAGGACACCCGCGTCTTCGTCGGCCACGACTACGGCAAGGGCGGGCGCGATCCGGCCTGCATGGCGACGGTGGCCGAGCACAAGGCCGG
>JAMWZF010000288.1:0-3348 GCA_024304875.1 Paracoccaceae bacterium | reverse complement strand
GGACCGGATGCTCTTCGCCCTGCAGGTCAACCTGCGCGGCGGCCGCTTGCCCGAGCCGGACGACCAGGGTCGCGCGGTGTTCCGGGTGCCGGTGAACCGGTTCGAACCGAAGGACTGAGGGCGGGGGCGTGGGCCCTGACCCACCTCACGGTCTGCTGCTTCGGAGGAAGGCGCGGGCCGCAGAGCGGGCTTTTTGAGTATTTGTGCCATCCCGAAAGATGAAGCGCGCCCTGCTGTTTCGGGCTGGTCCAAATACTCCTCTTCGGGAGCGCCGTCGCCACCCGTCGGTCGGTCGAGAGGTTCCGGTGAGGTGGGTCCGGGCCCACCCCGCCGTCGTCACTTCTTGGCGGCCTTCTTCTTCGGCGCGGCCTTCTTCCTGGCCCCGCCCTTCTTGGCCGCCTTCTCGGCGATCAGTTCCACCGCCTGCTCCATGGTCACCGCCTGCGGGTCGGTGTCCTTGGGCAGGGTCGCGTTCACCTTGCCCCATTTGACGTAAGGACCGTAGCGCCCCTCGAAGACCTGCACCGGCCCGCCCTCGGAGGGATGTTCGCCGAGGTCCTTCAGCGCCTTGGCGGCGGAGCGGCCGCGCCCCGGATTGGCCCGCTTCTCGGCCAGGAGTTCCACCGCGCGGTTCATCCCGATCTCGAAGACGTCCGCCGGGTCCTTGAGGTTGGCGTAGGTCGGCTTCGGCTCGCCCTCCATCTGGTGCATGATGTAGGGGCCGAAGCGGCCGAAGTTCGAGGTGATCATGCCGCCCTCGGGGTGCTCGCCCACTTCGCGGGGGAGCGACAGCAGAGTCAGCGCCTTTTCCAGGGTCATCTCGTCCTTGTCCCAGCCGCGGGGCAGGGAGGCGCGTTTCGGCTTCTTGTTCTCGGGCGTCGGCTCGCCGCGCTGGACGTAGGGGCCGAAGCGGCCGGTCTTGAGCCAGATCTCGTCCTCGCCGTCCATGCCCAGCATGACCTCGTCCCCCTCGGCGCCCTCGCCGGCGATGGGCCGCGTGTAGGTGCACTCGGGGTAGTTGCCGCAGCCGACGAAGCCGCCGGTCCGCGAAGTCTTGAGGTGCAGCCGCCCGGTGCCGCAGCGGGGGCAGATGCGGGGATCCGAGCCGTCCTCGCGCGGCGGGTACAGCTGGGGCGCCAGCGCCTCGTCGAGGACGTCCAGCACCTCGGCGATGCGCAGCTCGGACGTCTCGGCGATGGCCTTGGAGAAGTCGCGCCAGAAGCCGGCCAGCAGGTCCTTGTAGTCCCGGGACCCGGCGGAGACGTCATCGAGGCTCTCTTCCAGCTCCGCGGTGAATTCGTAGCCGACGTAGCGGCGGAAGAAGTTCAGCAGGAAGATCGTCACGATCCGGCCCTTGTCCTGCGGGATCAGGCGGCCCTTGTCCTTCTCGACATATTCGCGGTCCTGGATCGTGGTGATGACGCTGGCGTAGGTCGAGGGCCGGCCGATGCCGAGCTCTTCCATCTTCTTGACCAGCGTCGCCTCGGTATAGCGGGGCGGAGGCTGGGTGAAGTGCTGGGTGCTCTCCACCTTCTCCTTGGCCGTCCTGTCGCCCCGGTCGAGGGCGGGCAGGCGCCTGTCGTCGTCATCGGCCTCGGTGTCGTCGGTGCCTTCCTCGTAGACCTTGAGGAAGCCCTCGAAGAGGACGACCGTGCCGGTGGCGCGCAAGCCCACCTGCTTGTCCGAGCTGCCGATCTCGACCGTGGTGCGCTCCATCCGGGCGGCTTCCATCTGGGAGGCGAGGGTCCGCTTCCAGATCAGGTCGTAGAGCTTGCGCTGGTCGTCGTCGCGCAGCTTGAGGTCGTCGGCGTCGCGGGCCATGTCCGTCGGCCGGATGCACTCGTGCGCTTCCTGGGCGTTCTTGGCCTTGTTCTTGTACTCGCGCGGCTTGTCCGGGACGAACTCGGCGCCGAACTTCGAGGTGATCGCATCGCGCGCCTGGCCGATGGCCTCGGGCGCCATGTCGATGCCGTCGGTCCGCATGTAGGTGATGTGCCCGGCCTCGTAGAGGCGCTGGGCGGTCGACATGCAGGCCCGGGCGCCCATGCCGAACTTGCGGGAGGCCTCCTGCTGGAGGGTCGAGGTCATGAAGGGCGGGGCGGGGTTGCGCGTCGTCGGCTTTGCCTCGACCGAGGTGACGGTCAGGTCGCGCGATTCCACGGCCCGGACTGCCATCTCGGCCTGGGTCGAGTCCTTCAGCGACATCTTGTCGAGCTTGTCGCCGGCGAGGCTCACCAGCCGCGCGGTGAAGGTCTGGCCGCGGGGCGACTTCAGCTCGGCGGCGACGGACCAGTATTCGACAGGCTTGAAGGCCTCGATCTCCATCTCGCGCTCGACGATGAGGCGCAGGCATACGGACTGCACCCGGCCGGCCGAGCGGGCGCCGGGCAGCTTGCGCCAGAGCACGGGCGACAGCTTGAACCCGACGAGGTAGTCGAGCGCGCGGCGGGCGAGGTAGGCCTCGACCAGGTCGCCGTCGACCTGCCGGGGGTTCTGCATCGCCTTGATTACCGCGTCCTTGGTGATCGCGTTGAAGGTCACGCGGCTGACCGCGGTGTCCTTCTTGATCGACTTGCGCTTGGTCAGCGCCTCCTGGAGGTGCCAGGAGATCGCCTCGCCCTCGCGGTCGGGGTCGGTGGCGAGGATCAGGGCGTTGTCGGCCTTGAGCGCGTCGGCAATCGCCTTGACGTGCTTCTTGCTGTCGTTCGCCACTTCCCAGGTCATCGCGAAATCGGCGTCGGGGTCGACCGAGCCGTCCTTGGGCGGCAGGTCGCGGACATGGCCGTAGGAGGCCAGGACGGTGTAGTCCGGGCCGAGATACTTGTTGATTGTCTTGGCCTTGGCCGGGGATTCGACGACGACGACGGGCATTGCGGCTCCCACTTCGGTATGGCGGCGGACCATGTGGGGGCTGCCCGCCGATTGTCAATGCGGGTGATCCGGACCTTGCCAGTGTGCCGGGCCGCGCCGGACACGGACTGCGGGACGCTGCCTTCGGCAGTTCCGCCCACGGTGCCGGTCGGTCCCGGCCCAAGACATTTTTCGCGCCTCGGCGCCTAGTTGGCCCGGGCGAGGAGGCCGCCGGGTTCGCGCCGGATGCTGCCCTCGAGCTCGAGTTCCGTGAGGATCGGGGCCACGTCCGTGGCCGGCGCGGCGAGGTCGCGCATCAGCTGGTCCTCGGCCAGGGGCGAGGGGCCGAGCCGGTCGAGGATCTGCCGGTGAAGGGCCGCGGCATCGGCCAGCTTGCGCGGCGCCGGCGCCGGCAGGGCGGCGATGTCGGGCAGGGGGCGGGGCCGCTGCCGGGGGGCCGGGACGCTGCCCAGCGCCTCGATCACATCCTCGGCACTG
>JAMWZF010000287.1 GCA_024304875.1 Paracoccaceae bacterium | reverse complement strand
GGCGCTGGGCCGCCGGGGCGGCACCTTGACGGCCGGCCTGTCGCCCGACGGCCTCGCCATCGCCCGCGCCGGGGCCACCGGCCAGACCCTGACCGAGATCGCCGGCGACGGCAGCCTGATCCCCGCCCTTGCGACGGGGTGGGACAGTGCCGAGGGCGGACGCCTCTGGCGGTTCGAGCTGCGCGCCGAGATGCCGGGCGTGGCCGAGGTGCTGGGCCAGTTCGGCGAGGTCGCGATAAGCGGCACCCGCGCCACCGTGACCCTGCCCGAGCCGGATGCCGACCTGCCTCTGCGCCTCGCCGATCCCGCGCTTGCCGTACCCGGCGAGCCGGGCCTCTACCGGATCGTGGCCGAAGAGGGCGCGACCCTGCGCCTGACCCGGCAGGTGCCGCACTGGAAAGAGGCGACGGCCGGCTGGGCCGATCACCTGACGTTGATCCGTCTCGACACGCCCGCCGCCCGCCTTGCCGCCCTGTCCCGCGGCCGGGTCGACGTGATCGACGGGCTGGACGGGCACGCGCGGCAGATGCTGGCCTCCCGCTCGGACGTGACGGTGCGCGGCGATCTCGCAGTCTCGGACCGCGTCGGTCTGCCTGCCGCCATCGGCACGCTCTGGCCGCTCGACAATGGCCGGATGGCCGAAAGGTGGTGGCTGGGCTGATCGCCCTTGCGATTCGCCGATGCCCGGCCTATATGCCCTTCAACAGCGGCGCGCTGGTCTCCACCCCCAGCGCCCACCGGGAAATCGGAACGGGCCGCGCGCCCGTTTTTTTGTGCTTGAAAGACTGCTTCCAGATGACTCACGACATGATCGCCAAGTCCGCCATGGACCGCCGGATCGCCGAGATCATCATCCCCGTGATCGAGGATCTCGGCTTCGAACTGGTGCGCGTGCGCCTGATGGGCGGCAACAGCCAGACGCTCCAGATCATGGCGCAGCGCCCCGATGGCACCATCGAGGTCGACGACTGCGCCCAGATCTCGACGGCCGTCTCCGCCGTTCTCGACGTCGAGGACCCGATCATCGACGCCTACACGCTCGAGGTCTCGTCCCCCGGCATCGACCGGCCGCTGACGCGGCTCAAGGATTTCGAGCGGTGGGAGGGCTATTACGCCAAGATCGAGACCTCCGAGCTGATCGACGGCCGCCGCCGCTTCAAGGGCGTGCTGCAGGGCACCGAGGGCGGCGAGATCCTGGTCGAGATCGAGGAGAACGGCGAGCCGGTCACCATCGGCCTGCACTACGACTGGCTGTCGGACGCCAAGCTGGTGCTGACCGACGAGCTGATCCGCGACGTTCTGCGCGGCCGCAAGGATGCCGGCCAGATCGACGAATCCCAATATGACGAGGTCGAGACCGTCCTGGACGGGTCCGAAGAGGAGACAAAACACTGATGGCCATCACATCCGCCAACCAGCTCGAGCTGTTGCAGACCGCCGAGGCGGTCGCCCGCGAGAAGATGATCGACCCCGGTCTCGTGGTCGAAGCGATGGAAGAAAGCCTCGCCCGGGCCGCCAAGTCCCGCTACGGCGCCGAGATGGACATCCGCGTGTCCATCGACCGCAAGACCGGCCGCGCGACCTTTACGCGGGTGCGGACCATCACGCCCGAGGACCTGATCGAGACGAACCAGGCCGAGGTGACCCCCGAGCAGGGCAAGATCACCATTCAGCAGCACCGTCCCGACGTCGTCGTGGTGAACGGCACCAAGACCACGCCGGTGGACGAGGACGGCAACGGCGGCGAGACGCTCAAGATCCGTCGCTTCCTGCTGAAGAAGCCGTCCGAGATGGTCGTCCCGCAGGACGTGGACCAGTCCGTGATGCCTGAAGTTGGTGACGAGATCGTCGACGAGGTTCCGCCGGTCGAGATGGGCCGGATCGCCGCGCAGTCGGCCAAGCAGGTCATCCTGCAGAAGGTCCGCGAGGCCGAGCGCGACAAGCAGTACGAAGAGTTCAAGGACCGCGTCGGCCAGATCATCAACTGCCAGGTGAAGCGCGAGGAATACGGCAACGTCATCGTCGACATGAACCCCGGCGAGGGCATCCTGCGCCGGAACGAGAAGATCGGCCGCGAGGCTTACCGCCCGAACGACCGCATCCGCGTCTACATCAAGGACGTGCGGCGCGAGCAGCGCGGGCCGCAGATCTTCCTGTCCCGCACCGCGCCCGAGTTCATGGCCGAGCTGTTCAAGATGGAAGTGCCCGAGATCTACGAGGGCATCATCGAGATCAAGGCCGTGGCCCGTGACCCCGGCAGCCGCGCCAAGATCGCCGTCATTTCCTACGATTCGTCGATCGACCCGGTCGGTGCCTGCGTCGGTATGCGCGGCTCGCGCGTGCAGGCGGTGGTGAACGAGCTTCAGGGCGAGAAGATCGACATCATCCCGTGGAACGAGGACATGCCGACCTTCCTGGTCAACGCGCTCCAGCCCGCCGAGGTGTCGAAGGTCGTCTTCGACGAGGACGCCGAGCGGATCGAGGTCGTCGTGCCCGAAGAGCAGCTGTCCCTCGCCATCGGCCGCCGCGGTCAGAACGTGCGCCTTGCCTCGCAGCTGACCGGCCTCGACATCGACATCCTGACCGAGGAAGAGGAAAGCGCCCGTCGCCAGAAGGAGTTCGAGGAGCGGACCCAGCTGTTCATGGACACGCTGGATCTCGACGAGTTCTTCGCCCAGCTTCTGGTGTCTGAAGGCTTCACCAACCTCGAGGAGGTTGCCTACGTCGAGCAGGACGAGCTTCTGGTCATCGACGGGGTGGACGAGGACACGGCCAACGAGCTTCAGGCCCGCGCCCGCGACATTCTGGATGCCCGCAACAAGGCCGCGATCGAGCGGGCCCGCGAGCTGGGCGCCGAGGACAGCCTCATTGACTTCGAGGGCCTCACGCCCCAGATGGTACAGGCGCTTGCCGAGGACGGGGTCAAGACCCTCGAGGATTTCGCCACCTGTGCCGACTGGGAACTTGCCGGCGGCTGGACCACGGTGAACGGCGAGCGTGTCAAGGACGACGGCCTGCTGGAACCCTTCGACGTCAGCCTCGAAGAAGCCCAGGACATGGTGATGACCGCCCGCGTCATGCTGGGCTGGGTCGATCCTTCCGATCTGGTGTCGGACGAGGTTGCCGAGGAACTGGCCGCCGAAGCCGAGGAGGCCGGGGCCTGATCCCCGGAGGTCCGGGGCGATGTCGCGCGGAGGTCGGACGAAGGACAGGGCAGAGCCGGAACGGCGCTGCCTCGTCACCGGAGAGACCGGGCCGAAGCAGGGGCTGATCCGCTTCGTCGTCGGGCCGGAGGGCGAGGTGGTCCCGGACATCCTGGGCCGCCTGCCGGGCCGGGGCATGTACGTGACGGCCGACCGCGCCGTGCTCGAGGCGGCGAAGACCGGGCAGTTCGCCCGCGGCGCCAAGGGCAAGGTCACGGTGCCGGACGACCTTGCGGACCTGATCGAGGATCAGCTGGCCCGCCGGGTCTGCGACCTGGTCGCCATGGCCCGGAAGGCGGGCCTCGCGGTGGCCGGGTTCGAGAAGGTCAAGGACTGGCTCGCCAGCCGCCGGGTCCGCTGCCTGCTTCAGGCGTCGGACGGCTCGGAGCGCGGCAAGGGCAAGCTCTGGACCCCGGAAGGGGCCCGATATTTCGACTGCCTGACGGGCGACGAGCTTGGCCTCGCGTTCGGCAGGCAAAACGTGATACACGCGGCGCTCTCCTCTGGTGGACTCGCGGACCGTGTTGTAGAGGAAGCCGCACGATTGAAAGGTCTGCGGCAACATGACGGTGGCAAGGGTGTCGCCGGGAAGGAAGATTAGGCCGAATGAGCGATACTGACGGCAAGAAGACGTTGGGCCTTCGGGGTCCCCGGTCCGGCAACGTGAAGCAGAGCTTCAGCCACGGCCGGACCAAGAACGTGGTGGTCGAGACGAAGCGCAAGCGCGTTGTCGTGCCCAAACCGGGTGCGGCCAAGACGGGCGGCGGTTCTGCGACTCCTGCCGCGGGCGACCCCTCGAAACGCCCTGCCGGGATTTCCGACGCCGAGATGGAGCGCCGGATGAAGGCGCTTGCCATGGCCAAGGCCCGCGAGGCCGAGGACGCCGAGAAACGCGCCCAGGCCGAGAAGGAGCGCGAAGAAGAGCGCATGCGCCGCCGCGAGGAGGCCGAGGCCAAGGAGCGCGAGCAGCGCGAGGCCGGCGAGCAGGGGGCGGGTCATGGCAGGGACAGTAGTCGAGAGGGGGTTGCTGTTGCGAGCGCCTTGCAAGAAGTCGGTGCGAGCACCTCGTGGACGGTCCGGCAGGATGGT
>JAMWZF010000286.1 GCA_024304875.1 Paracoccaceae bacterium | reverse complement strand
CCTTCCACAGCTTCTGCCAGCCCGTCGCCCCGAAGGCATCCGCCGCCTCGGTCAGCGACGTGGGGGTCGAGGACACGCCGAGGTGCGTCAGCCGGATCGGCGCGGGGATCACGAAGATCACCGTCGCGATCAGGCCCGGCACCATGCCGATTCCGAAAAACACAATGGCCGGAATGAGATAGACGAAAGGCGGCAGGGTCTGCATCAGGTCCAGCACCGGTCGCATCCAGGCATAAAGCCGCGGCCGGTGCGCCGCCGCGATGCCCACCGGCACCCCGATCGCCATGCAGACGATGCAGGCCGACAGGACCAGCGTCAGGCTCTCGGTGGTCTCTTCCCAGTAGTCCTGGTTGACGATGAAGAGGAACCCGAGCGCCGTCAGCAGGCAGACCTGCCAGCGCCGGTGGATGACCCAGGCCAGCGCGGTGAAGAGGGCGATGACGATCAGCGGATCGGGATACTGCAGCAGCCAGAGGATGCCGTCGATCAGCGCCTCGAGTCCGTCCGAAATCGCGTCGAAGACCGCGCCGCCGACCCGGGCGAGCCAGTCGACCCCGGCTTCGGCCCAGTCGCCCACGGGGATCTTGTTGTCGGTAATCCAGCTAAGCAGCGTGCCAGCCCCCAAGGGGTAAGGCGGGGTGAACCCCGCCTTACATTTCAGTCACTTACTCGGAGAGAACCGACATCACGGCGGTCTCGGCATCGCCGCCGTCGCGGGCGGTCACGCCCTCGAGCCAGCCGGTCACCACACCGGGGTTGGCGGCCAGCCATGCGGTCGCGGCCTCCTCGGGATCGGCGCCTTCGTTCAGGATCGCGCCCATGATCTCGTTCTCCATCGCGAGGCTGAACTCGAGGTTGTTCAGGAAGGTCCCGAGGTTCGGGCATTCCTCGACGAAGCCTGCGGTGGTGTTGGTGTAGACGGTCGCGCCGCCAAGGTCGGGGCCGAACCAGTCGTCGCCGCCGGTGAGGTAGGTGAGGTCGAAGTTGGCGTTCATCGGGTGCGGCTCCCACCCAAGGAAAACAATGGGTTCGCCCCGGTCCGAGGCGCGGGCGACCTGCGCCAGCATGCCCGCCTCGGAGCTTTCCGTCACCTCGAACTCGGCCGCGCCGAGGCCGAAGGCATCCGCCGCGATCATGTCCATGATCAGCCGGTTGCCGTCGTTACCGGGCTCGATCCCGTAGATCTGGCCATCGAGGGCCTCCGCATTGGCGGCGATCGACTCGAAGTCGGTGATCCCCAGCTCCGCCCCGGCGGCATTGGTGGCCAGGGTGTACTTGGCCCCTTCGAGGTTCGCCCGGACGGTGTCGACGGTGCCCGCCTCGCGGTAGGGGGCGATGTCGGCCTCCATCGTGGGCATCCAGTTGCCGAGGAAGACCTCGACGTCGCCCTCTGCCAGCGAGGTGTACGTCACGGGAACGGAAAGGACTTTCACGTCCGTCTCGTAGCCGAGCGCCTTCAGCACCACGGTGGTCGCGGCGGTGGTGGCCGTGATGTCGGTCCAGCCGACGTCCGAGAAGACAACCGTATCGCAATCGGCGGCAGCACTGGTGGCGGCCAGGATGGCGAGGATGGACAGCGAATGTTTCATGTCAGTGGCTCCCTGCGAGCGTTTTTGTTGATTGACCAGTCAATAAAGAACAGACTAGCGTCCGCCGGGCAAGTGGGAGATGCCAAATGCCCAAGGTCGGGATGGAGCCTATACGCCGCGCCGCTCTGGTCCAAGCCACGATCGAGGAGATCGGGCAGGCCGGCAACCTGGACGTGTCCGTGGGCCGGATCGCCAAGCGCGCAGGCATGTCTTCGGCCCTGGCGTTCCACTATTTCGGCGGCAAGGAGGAGATGCTGCTGGCCGCCATGCGCCACATCCTGACCCTCTATGGCGCCGAGGTGCGCGGCGCCCTCGCCATGGCCCGGACGCCGCGGGAGAGGGTGGAGGCCATCGTCCGTGCCAGTTTCGGCCCCGGCAACTTCCGCGCCGAGGTGATCTCGGCCTGGCTGAACTTCTACGTTCTGGCGATGACCTCGGACGGCGCGCGGCGCCTTCTGGTGCTCTACCGCCGGCGCCTGCGGTCGAACCTCGTCCATGCCCTGCGGACCGAGGTGCCCGATCCCGTGGCGAGTGCCGACCGGATCGCCGCCCTGATCGACGGCCTCTACCTCCGGGCGGCCCTCGGCGGCGAGACCGCCGGGGACGCCATCGCCCACGTCCTCTCCGCCTTCACCAAGGAGCTTTAAGACATGCAGCCCAACATCCTGATAATCATGGTGGATCAGCTGAACGGGACCCTCTTTCCCGATGGCCCCGCCGACTGGTTGCATGCGCCCAACCTGAGGGCCCTGGCCGCGCGGTCCACCCGCTTCGCCAATACCTACACCGGCTCGCCCCTCTGCGCGCCGGGCCGGGCGTCGTTCATGTCGGGGCAGTTGCCGCACCGGACGCGGGTCTATGACAACGCGGCGGAATTCTCCTCGGATATCCCGACCTTCGCCCATCACCTGCGCCGGGCCGGGTATCTCACCTGCCTCAGCGGCAAGATGCATTTCGTCGGCCCCGACCAGATGCATGGCTTCGAGGAGCGCCTAACCACCGACATCTACCCCGCCGATTTCGGCTGGACCCCGGACTACCGCAAGCCGGGCGAGCGGATCGACTGGTGGTATCACAACCTGGGCTCCGTCACCGGGGCGGGTGTGGCCGAGATCACCAACCAGCTGGAGTACGACGACGAGGTGGCCGATCGGGCGGCGGCGCGGCTCTATGATCTGTCGCGCGGGCACGATCCCCGGCCCTGGTGCCTGACGGTCAGCTTCACCCACCCGCACGATCCATACGTCGCGCGACGGAAGTACTGGGACCTCTACGAGGATTGCGCCCACCTGGAGCCGGAGGTTCCGACGCTGCCCTACGAGGACCACGATCCCCATTCGCAGCGCCTCTTCGACGCGAACGACTGGCGGAATTTCGAGATTTCGCAGGAGGATATCCGCCGGTCCCGCCGCGCCTATTTCGCCAATATCTCCTACCTCGACGACCAGATCGGGCGGCTGATGCGGATCGTGGAGGAGACGCGGCAGGAGGCGATCGTCCTCTTCGTGTCCGACCACGGCGACATGCTGGGCGAGCGGGGGCTGTGGTTCAAGATGTCGTTCTTCGAGGGGTCCTCGCGGGTACCGCTGATGGTCTCGGCCCCCGGCATGGCGCCGGGGCTGGTGGAGCAGCCGGTCAGCACCCTTGATGTGACGCCGACCCTCTGCGACCTCGCCGGGATCGACCTGACCGAGGTCGCCCCCTGGACCGACGGCGTGAGCCTCGTGCCCGTTGCAGGCGGCGCGGCGCGGGGCAAGCCGGTGGCGGTGGAATATGCCGCCGAGGGGAGCATCACGCCGCTGGTCTGCCTGCGGCAGGGGCGGTGGAAATACACCCGATGCAAGGCGGACCCCGAGCAGCTGTTCGACCTGGCCGCCGATCCGCAGGAGCGAACCAACCTCGCAGAGGTTGCGGAACATCAAGAAACGCTCTCGCATTTCAGTGGCTTGGCCGATTCCATGTGGGATCTTGAGAAGTTCGACGCCGAGGTCCGCGAAAGCCAGGCCCGCCGCTGGGTCGTCTACGAGGCGCTGCGAAACGGCGAGTATTACCCCTGGGACTACCAGCCGCTTCAGAAGGCCTCCGAGCGGTTCATGCGCAACCACATGGATCTGAACGTGCTCGAAGAGAGCAAGCGGTTTCCGAGAGGCGAATGACATGAGCTATCCGACACAGCCCACCGCCAGCCACTTCATCGACGGTGATTACGTCGAGGACCCGGCGGGCACCCCGCTCGAGGTGATCTACCCCGCGACCGGCGAGGTGATCGCGACGCTGCACCAGGCGACCGAGCCGCTGCTGGAGCGCGCCGTGCAGTCCGCGCAAGCGGCGCAGGAGGTCTGGGCGGCGTGGAGCGGGACCGAGCGGGGCCGGGTTCTGGCCGAGGCCGCCCGGATCATGCGCGCCCGCAACCGCGACCTGTCGGTGCTGGAGACCTGGGACACCGGCAAGCCCCTGTCCGAGACGCTGGTGGCCGACGCGACCTCGGGCGCGGACGCGCTGGAGTGGTTCGCGGGGCAGGCGGCGGCGCTCTCGGGCCAGCACATCCCGCTGGCGGGGGGCGATTTCGTCTATACCCGGCGTGAACCCCTCGGCGTCTGCGCCGGGATCGGGGCGTGGAACTACCCGACGCAGATCGCCTGCTGGAAAGGCGCCCCCGCGCTGGCCTGCGGCAACGCGATGGTCTTCAAACCGTCCGAGGTCACGCCCCTCTGCGCCCTGA
>JAMWZF010000285.1 GCA_024304875.1 Paracoccaceae bacterium | reverse complement strand
GGTTCATGTCCTCCATCGGCACGACCTGGGCATAGCCGCCCCCGGCCGCCCCGCCCTTCATCCCGAAGTTGGGGCCAAGGGAGGCCTCGCGGATGCAGATCGCGGCCTTTTTCCCGATCCGGTTCAGCCCGTCGCCGAGGCCCACGGTCGTCGTGGTCTTGCCCTCGCCCGCCGGGGTCGGGTTGATCGCGGTGACGAGGATCAGCTTGCCCTTCGTCCGTCCCCGCGCCTCCTCCACGAAGCGCTGGGAGACCTTGGCCTTGTCGTGGCCGTAGGGCAGCAGGTCGTCGCTCGGGATGCCGAGTTTCCCGCCGATCTCCTGGATCGGGCGCTTCTGCGCCGCGCGGGCGATTTCGATGTCGGACTTGTGGCTCATGGCACGGGCCTCCCTTCCCGGGCTGTGACGGTGATGCCGCAGGATTATCCCGCCGTCGCCCCCCGGACAGGGGATTTTGCGACCATTCCGGCCCTTTGTGCGGCGGGGGCGGAAACGCCGAACGCCGATCGGAAACCGGGCCGGGGCGTCCCGAAAGTCAGGAACCTCGCGGCGGAGACCCTCGTTGGGACCCCGAACGCAACCGATCCCTGGAGGAGCACATGAAACCCATCCTGATGCCCGCCCTTGCCGCCACCACCGCGCTCTGGTCCGCGGCTGCCGTTGCCCAGTCGTCCGACATGGCCGGCTTCTGCGAGGCGGCGATCGTGCCTGTCGACACCGACGCCGACGGCATGGTCACCGCCGAGGAGAACACCGCGGTGCGCGACGCCGAGTTCGCGGCGCTGGACGCCAACGCGGACGGCTCCATCGACCGCACCGAGTGGGAGACCTGCATGGAACGCCAGCAGCAGGCCCGGGCCGAGAGCCCGAGCGGCACCTGGTCGCCCGAGGATTTCGCCGATTACACCCCCGAGGTGAGCGGCGATCTGTCGGCCGAGGATTTCGCCGGCATGGCGACCGAGGCCTATGAGAGCGGATCGGCCGAGGAGCGGGCCCGCTTCACCGGGTCCGATGCCATGCCGCAGGACGACAGCGGCGCCTCGGAGGCCGAGACCTTCGCCCGCGCCGCGGTCAGCCGATTTCGCGACGCCGACACCGACGGCGACGGGACCCTGACGGCCGAGGAGTTCGGCATGTCCGGCGACGGCATGACTGCCGACGCGCAGTCAGCCCGGTTCGACAGCCTTGACGCCGACGACACAGGCACGGTGACGCCGCAGGAATACCGCGCGGCGGGAACCTGGGCGGTGGACCCGTCCGGCCTGGTCGATGGTGCCGAGCAGACCGGCTCCGAGGCCGGGACCGCGACCGACGGCATGGCCTCGGCCGACACGGCCCAGAGCGAGGATGACATGGGAGAGGGCATTCCGGTCATCGACTACTTCGTGGTCTACTACTGATCGCCCCTGGCCCCTGCCGGAGTGTCCGGCGGGGGCCGTTTCACGCCGCGCCGGGGCTCCATGCCCGCTGGCCCGGCAGATGCAGGCGCAGCCTGTCCCCCAGCTTCAGCGATCCCGGCCGTTCGACCCAGGCCGTGACCCCGCGCCGCCCTGTCGCCGCGGGTTTGAAGCCTTTTCCGTGCCCGGGCCGGTCCTGTTCGATCGTCATGGCGGGGAACTGGCAGGGCTGGTTCTCCATGTCGACGACGAGGGTGGTGCCGTTTTCGGCCTGAAGCCGGGCGGAGGGCGGCACGTGGGTCCAGTCGGGGATTCCCTCGATCACGATGGAGGCGCCGAGCCAGGCGGGGTCGAGTGCCTCGAGCCCGATCCGGGCCGCGATCTCGGCCATCTCCCCGGCCGAGCAGATCGAGAGCTGGCGGACGTTGGCGATGGTGGTGCCACGGGGGTGCTGGGTCATCACGCGGCTGCAGGAGGGCCGGGTGACGCCGGAATGGATGTCGCCCCCGTAGCCGCCCCAGTCGAGCGGCATCTCCTGCAGCGCCTCGGTGGTGATCTCCTTCGTCTCCCGGTCGGGCACGTAGCCGAGCCAGGTGACGGTGGCATGGTGGTCGGTGGCGATCAGGGCGGGCATGGGTCAGGGCCTTTGGTGGATCAGGAAGAGGCGGCGGAACGGGAAGAGGACGCTTCCGTCCGGCTCGGCCGGGTAGGCCTGCGCCAGGGCGGCCTCGTAGGCAGCGACGAAGGCGGCATGGTCCGCCGGGGGCAGCGCCTCCAGGAAGGGCCGGAGGGCGGTGGACTGGGTGAAGTGCCGGACGGGGTGGCCGTCGCCCACGGGGTCCAGGCGCTGGAGGTACTCGGTCTCCCAGATCTCGGTCGGTCCCGCCGGGCCGAGCAGGCGGGCGTAGTCTCGGGGGTCCGCGACCTGGGGCTGCCAGCCTGCGGTATCGACGTGCTCAGCGAAATCCCGCGCCGCGACCTCGCGCATGAGGGCATGGGAGGGGGCCATCTGTTGGCGCGGCATCTGCACCGCGAGCGTGCCGCCGGGCGCGAGGCTGTCCGCCAGGCGCGGGAAGAGCGCGGCGTGATCCGGCAGCCAGTGCAGGAGGGCGTTGGAGAAGATCAGCGCCGGGGGGCTGTCCGGGGTCCAGCTGCCGGCGTCGCCTTGCCTGACGCGGTCGTAGGCGCCGGTGGCGCGGGCCTTGTCCAGCATCGCGGGCGAGGCGTCGAGGCCGATGATCCGGCGGTCCGGAAAGCGGGTGCGCAGGGCCGGCGCCACGGCCCCTGCTCCGCAGCCGAGGTCGATGACGGTCCCTTCCGGCAGGGCGCCGACGCGGCCGAGCAGATCCAGCGCGGGGCGCAGGCGCAGGTCGGTGAAGCGCGCGTAGCTCTCGGGGTTCCAGTCCTCGGTCATGGGCGCATCTGGGGCGGGCGGGGCCGGATTGGCAAGGGCGGTCGGGCCCGAGACCCACCTCACGGGTGCTTCGAACCGATCGTTTGCGCTGTTCCGAGGGCCGGATTTGCGTTTTTCGGCCAGAATGAAGGGAAAGGGAGCGCGCCCGCCTCCCCCTTCATTCTGGCAAGAAAACGCATGTGACCGGGTGAAGACCTGTCGGACCTCCTGGTTGGGGGCGACCGTGAGGTGGATCTGGGCCGGCGGTCCCCATTCAGAAAGCAAGGCGCCCCCGCGAGGGATCGCGAGGGCGCTTGTTTCGCATCGGGTGTGCCTTGGATCAGCCGGTCGGTTCCGGCTCCATGCCGCCGTCGCCGGACTTGGGCTTGCGGCCGGCGGTCTTGGGGATCGCCGTCACCGAGGAGCCGCTGGAGGGCGGGGTGTCGTCCTTGGTGTCGTCGTCCCTGTTCAGGGGCTCGCCGTTGATCACCTTGGTGATCTCGTTGCCGGTCAGCGTCTCGTACTCCAGAAGGCCCTGGGCCAGCCGCTCGAGGTCGTCCCTCTTCTCGGTCAGGATGCGCTTGGCCGTCTCGTAGCCGGTGTCGATGATCTCCTTCACCTTGTCGTCGATCATCTTCTGGGTCGCGGCGGAGTGGTTCGTGCCGCCGCCGTAGGCGCCGAGGTAGGACTGCTGCTCGTTGGCGTAGTCGACGTAGCCCAGTTCCTCGGCAAAGCCGAACTGTGTGACCATGGCGCGGGCGATCTTGGACACCTGCTGGATGTCGGAAGCCGCGCCGGAGGTGACGTTGTCCTTGCCGAAGATCAGCTCCTCGGCCACGCGGCCGCCCATCGCCATGGCGATCTTGGAGGTGTACTTGGTGAAGCTGACCGAGAGCTGGTCCCGCTCGGGCAGGGAGAGCACGAGGCCAAGGGCCCGGCCGCGGGGGATGATGGTCGCCTTGTGGATCGGGTCGTGCTGCGGGACGTTGAGGCCGACGATGGCGTGGCCCGCCTCGTGGTAGGCGGTCAGCTTCTTCTCGTCCTCGGTCATGACCATCGAGCGCCGTTCGGAGCCCATCATGACCTTGTCCTTGGCGTTCTCGAAATTGACCATCGAGACGAAGCGCCGGCCGACGCGGGCCGCCATCAGGGCCGCCTCGTTCACCAGGTTGGCGAGGTCGGCGCCCGAGAAGCCGGGGGTGCCGCGGGCGATGATCCGCAGGTCCACGTCGGGACCGAGGGGCACCTTGCGGGCGTGGACGCCGAGGATCTTCTCCCGGCCCTTGATGTCGGGATTCGGCACCTGGACCTGACGGTCGAACCGGCCGGGGCGCAGAAGCGCGGGGTCCAGCACGTCGGGCCGGTTGGTGGCGGCGACGATGATGATGCCCTCGTTCGCCTCGAAGCCGTCCATCTCGACCAGGAGCTGGTTCAGCGTCTGCTCGCGCTCGTCGTTGCCGCCGCCGTAGCCGACGCCCCGGCTCCGCCCCACGGCGTCGATCTCGTCGATGAAGACGATGCAGGGGGCGTTCTTCTTGGCCTGCTCGAACATG
>JAMWZF010000284.1 GCA_024304875.1 Paracoccaceae bacterium | reverse complement strand
GTTCACGCCCTTGCGGTTCGAGATCGTGCCGCCCGCGATCACCTCGCAATCGGCGAAGTCGCGGCCGCAGTCCCTGACCTTGAGCCGGATCTTCCCGTCGTTCACCAGAAGCGAGGCGCCGGGTTCCAGCGCGTCGAAGATCTCGGGGTGCGGCAGGCAGACGCGGGTGGCGTCGCCCGGCGTCTTGTCGAGGTCGAGCCGGAAGTCCTGGCCGTTCTCCAGTTCCTCGGATTCGGCCGCGAAGGTCCCGACCCGCAGCTTCGGGCCCTGAAGGTCGGCGAGGATGCCGATGGGCGAGCCGAGGTCCGCCTCAACCTGGCGGATGATCTCGTGCCGGGCGCTGATCTCGTTGTGGTCGCCGTGGGACATGTTGAGGCGGAAGACATCGGCGCCGGCCTCGGCGAGGGCGCGGATCGTCTTGTAATCCGACGATGCGGGGCCGAGCGTTGCGACGATCTTGACGTGGCGCGTGCGTCTCATGGCTCCCGGCTCCTTCGGGTCTTGTCTCGGGTTGCGGGGCGGGCCCCGGGCAGTTAGCGGTAACGTGCCGCTGCGCCCTTATTGCGCAATTCCCATTCCTCGACAACTGGCCTAGAGGAATGGCGCCCCCAAGACAACGTCCGCGCACCGACCGGAAGGCTTGAGCCGAAAGACATGACCGCCCCCGCCTACGAGATCATCGAAGGTCAGTCCGGCAGCCCCTGGCTGATCACCTGCGACCACGCCTCGAACCGGGTGCCGGAGGAGGTGAACGGCGGCGACCTCGGCCTGCCCGCCTCCGAGATGGGCCGGCACATCGCCTACGACATCGGCGCCGCCGGGGTGACCCGGCACCTCGCCCGGCTGCTGGGGGCGCCGGCGGTCCTGTCCAACTTCTCGCGGCTGGTGATCGACCCCAACCGGGGGGCGGATGACCCCACGCTGGTGATGAAGCTCTACGACGGGACGATCATTCCGGCCAACCGGGACGCCGATGCGGGCGAGGTGGCCCGGCGCAAGGCGCTCTACTACGACCCCTACGACCACGCCCTGTCCGAGGCCTGCGGAGACCGGCCGGACCTTGCCCTCGTCTCGGTCCATTCCTTCACGCCGCGCCTCAACGGCCGCAAGCCGCGGCCCTGGGAGATCGGCATCCTCTATGCCTGGGACGAGCGCCTCTCGCGCCCCCTGATCGAGGCCCTGAAGGCCGAGGGCGACCTGACCGTGGGTGAGAACCAGCCCTACCCGGGCCACCTGCCCGGCGACGCGATGGATCGTCACGCCCTCCGCCACGGCAGGCCCAACGCCCTGATCGAACTGCGCCACGACCTGATCGCCACGGAGGCGGGACAGAAGGTGTGGGCCGAGCGCCTCGCGCCGCTCCTCAAGCGGGCGCTGGGCGAGATGCGGGGCGGTTGACCCGGACCGCCCGGCGCAACATCTAGAGGGGGCGCCCGAAATCTCCGCGTTTCGGTCCCGAATCGTCGACGAAGGTTCGCCCCCGCCCGAAAGGAGCCCAAGATGGACGACGCCACCCGCACCGAGATCGAGGCCGCCGCCTTCCGCCGCCTCCGCCAGCACCTGATGCAGGACCGGCCCGACGTGCAGAACATCGACCTGATGAATCTGGCCGGCTTCTGCCGCAACTGCCTGAGCCGCTGGTACCAGGAGGCCGCCGCCGAGCGCGGGGTCGAAATGTCCAAGGACGAGGCCCGCGAGACCTACTACGGGATGCCCTACGAGGAGTGGAAGGCGCAGCAGCCCGAAGCCGACCAGGCCAAGCAGGACGCCTTCAGGACCGCCTTCACCGAGAATGTCGCCAAGCACGGCGAACCCGGGTGAGCGACGCCCTCAACGCCGCCGGCCGGCTGCTGATCGCCCTGCTCTTCATCGGCGGCGCGGTCCAGAAGCTGGGCGATCCCGGCCAGGTCGTGGCAATGATCGAGGGGATCGGCCTTCCCGGCGGGCTGGTCTGGCCGGTCGCCCTGTTCAACCTGCTCGCCGGCATCGCCCTGCTGACCGGCCCGCGGGTCCGGCTCTGGGCGCTCCTCCTCGCCGGCTACTGCATCTTCACCGCGTATTTCCACTGGCAACTGCGCGCCGACCCCTGGCAGGTGACCATCGTCGTCAAGAATTTCGCCATCGCAGGGGGGCTGATGATTCTCGCCGCGCAGGGTCCGGGGCGCTGGGTGATCCGGCGCTAGGGTGAGTCCCGGCTTGCCGGCATCGCACGCATCGTCACGCCCGTACCAAATCGGGCTCCCGAAGGTGAGTATTTGGACCAAATCGAAGCTGGAAGGTGCGCCCTGCTGCTTCGATTTGGCCGTAAATACTCATCTTCCGGTGTCCCGCCTGCCACAGGATAGACGCCCGGCCGGGGTCCCCCCGTAAGGCGGGGCTCGACCCGCCCGCCCTTTCAGACGGCTGCCTTCCGACTTTCTTCCAGGTAAATCTCGCGCAGCCGTGCCGCGACGGGGCCGGGGGCGCCGGTGCCGATCGCCTCTCCGTCCATCTGCACCACCGGCATCACGAAGCTGGACGCCGAGGTGATGAAGGCCTCGTCCGCGTTCTTCACTTCATCGAGCGTGAAGGGCCGCTCCTCGACCTTCATCTGCGCCTCGCGGGCGAAGCGCAGGACGGCGGCGCGGGTGATACCGTGCAGGATGTCGGTCGACAGCTGGCGGGTCACGATGGTGTTGCCCTTGACGATGTAGGCGTTGTTCGAGGTGCCCTCGGTCACCGCCCCGTCCTGCACCATCCAGGCGTCGTCGGCCCCCGCCGCCTTGGCCATCATCTTGCCCATCGAGGGATAGAGCAGCTGCACCGTCTTGATGTCCCGCCGGCCCCAGCGCTCGTCCGGAATCGAGATGACCTTCATCCCCGTCTTCGCCATCGGGCTGTCGGCCAGCCCGGGCTTGGACTGGGTGAAGAGCACGACCGTGGGGGGCGTATCCGCCGCCGGGTAGGCGAAATCCCGGTCCGCCGCGCCGCGGGTCACCTGCAGGTAGACAAGACCGTCCTCGATCCCGTTCCGGGTCACCAGTTCCCGGTGCACCTCCAGCAGATCGACGTCGGGCATCGCCATGTCCAGCTCGGCCAGCGACCGGGCCAGCCGCCGCGCGTGACCGTCGAAGTCGATGAGCTTGCCGCCGAGCACGCTGGTCACCTCGTAGACCCCGTCGGCAAACAGGAATCCCCGGTCGAAGACGCTGACCTTGGCCTCTTCCTCGGGCAGGTAGTCTCCGTTGACATAGACGGTGCGGGACATGGGCGCGGCCTCCTGATGCGGGTCTCTCTGGCGGGGATGGGGCAAATCCGGCAAAGCTGCAAGCATCACCACTCGAAGGACCGCCCCATGCCCTATCTCGGCTCCGCCACCGTCATGCTCCTTGCCGGGATCGGCATCCCGCTCCTGGCGGCCCTGAACGCGGCTCTGGGGCAGCGGCTGGGCTCGCCCGCGGCGGCGGGGGTGATCCTGTTCTGCGTGGCGATGGCCGCGGCGCTGGTGACCCTTGCGGTCACACGGGGCAGCTTCCGGGGCCTGCCCGGAACCCCGATGCACCTCTATGCCGCCGGCCTTTTCGTCGCCTTCTACGTCCTGACGATCACCTGGATCGCACCCACCTTCGGGATCGGCAACGCGGTCTTCTTCGTCCTGATCGGCCAGCTGGTCTCGGCCGCCGTCATCGACCACTTCGGCCTCTTCGGCGCCCGGCTCGTGCCGCTCACCCCGGCACGGGCCCTCGGCATCGCGGTGATGGGCGTCGGTGTCTTCCTGACCCAGGTCGCGGGACGGCCGGGCTAGCCCCGACGCGCCTTTGGCACCAAAGTCGACGCCGGGGCGCCGTCTCCGGCCCGGACCACGCCGGAAAGGAGCGCGCTGTCGATCTCGGCGCCGGTCAGGACCGAGATGGTGCCCGTCGTTTCCAGCACCACCGCGCGGACCTCCGAGAGGCTGCCGACATCCGCCTCGCGCAGTTTGGCGATCAGGTCGTCCCGTGCGACCCGGGTCCGGCGCAGGGCCGCCTCGTCCACCTGACCGTCGCGCATCAGCAGGACCGGTTCGTTCTCGATCGCCCGGCGGGCCCGGTCCGATGCGCGGCGCAGGCGGGCGAGGGCGTACTGCACCGCGAAGAGGCCCGCCATCGCCGCCATCGGCTGCAGGAACGGCCCCGCCTCGGCCGCCTGCGCGGCGGTGGCGAGAAGCGAGCCCATGGCGATGGTCATCACGAAGTCGAAGGCGGTCATCTTGGAGAAGGACCTCAGCCCCACGATCCGCGTCAGCAGCACGGCCCAGAGAAGGGCCGCGACGGCGAGGATCAGGCCGCGCCAGAGCGGGCCGAGGGGAAGGGCCGGGTCGAAGAGCCAGGACATGGGGAGTCA
>JAMWZF010000283.1 GCA_024304875.1 Paracoccaceae bacterium | reverse complement strand
GCCAGCTCCATCGCATCGACGGTCAGTTCGATGTCCATGTTGCCCTTGACCTTCCGGCGGCCCTGGCTGTCGGTGTATTCCTTGGCCGGCTTGGTCACCATCGAGAAGCCGTTGTAGTGCAGCCAGTCGACCAGCGGCCGGATCGGCGAATAATCGTCGTTCTCGAGCAGGGCGGTGTAGTAGAAGGCACGGAGCAGTTTGCCCCGGCGCATGAATTCCTGGCGCAGAAGTTTGTAGTCGATGTCGAAACCCAGGGCCTTGGCGGCCGCGTAGAGGTTCGACCCGTCAATGAACAGCGCCAGGCGCTCGTCGCGGTAAAACATCAATAAACCCTTTCGGTCGCTGGACCCGTCGCGGTAAGTCCCGGGGGGTGGCCCTCGGTGCGGGGAAGCGCCCCGAAATGTAATGGTTTCCCAACATGGGGCAAGATTGGCATATGTCGCAGCCGGGCAAAAAAGCGTTAATTGCCGTTGGGTCAAACGCCACGTCATCCGCCGGATCGCCTCTGGTCCTTGCGAAAAAGGGGGTTGCTGCCGTTGCGAAGGCGGGATGGCGGGTTCTTGCCGTCAGCCGATTCTTTCGCACGCCCTGCTTCCCGGCAGGGGCGGGCGACGACTACGTGAACGCCGCCTTCGCGGTCGATTGCGGCGAGGGAGCGGGCCCGCAGGACCTGCTGGCCGACCTTCATGCCGTCGAGGCGGACTTCGGCCGCGAAAGGCTGGACCGCTGGGGGAGCCGGACACTCGACCTCGACCTGCTCGCCTGGGGCGACGATGTCGCGCCGGACCGCGCGACGCTGCTCCACTGGATGACGCTGCCCCCGGAAACACAGGCCACCACGGCGCCGGATCGCCTGATTCTCCCGCATCCGCGCCTGCAGGACCGGTCCTTCGTGCTCGTTCCGTTGGCCGATCTGGCGCCCGACTGGGTGCATCCGGTGCTGGGAAAGACGGTGGCCGCGATGCTGGCCGACCGGCCCGGGGACGAACGCGACGCGATCAGCGTGGCGGAGTGATCCGCCGCGGCGACCGGTCGCCCCGGTTTGCGCCCATTTCCACTTGTGTTTCCGGGCTGGCGGACTTATGTGCCAGACTTCCCCGACAAGGTTCAGGAGAGTGTCCATATGGCCCGCGTGACCGTCGAAGACTGCGTTGACAAGGTTCCCAACCGGTTCGAACTGGTTCTGCTTGCCGCGCACCGCGCCCGCGAAATTTCGGCCGGTGGCCCGATCACCGTCGACCGCGACAACGACAAGAACCCCGTCGTGTCCCTCCGCGAGATCGCCGAGGAGACCCAGCAGGCCGACGATCTGCGCGAGCGGATGATCGAGTCGAACCAGACCCAGATCGAGGTGGACGAGCCCGAAGAGGACGCCATGGCGCTGCTCATGGGTGCCGAGCCCGAGCGCGACAAGCCCGCCGACGACGACATGTCCGAGGAAAAGCTCCTCCGGGCGCTGATGGAGGCGCAGGGCCCCCGCTAAGGTCCCTGCGGATGGCCGCGTGAGATGATCGCAGTCGACGACCTCACGGCGCTGGTCCACAGCTACAATCCACGGTCCAACGAAGGCCTCATCCGCGAGGCCTTTGCCTTCGGGCAGAAGATGCACGAAGGCCAGTTCCGCCATTCCGGCGAGCCCTACTTCACCCATCCCGTCGCCGTCGCCGCCATCCTGGCCGAGCAGCAGATGGACGATGCCTCCATCGTCACCGCGCTGCTGCACGACACGATCGAGGACACCAAGGCCAGCTACGGCGTGGTCGAGGAGAAGTTCGGCCACGAGATCGCCGAACTGGTCGACGGCGTGACCAAGCTGACCAACCTTCAGCTCTCGTCGACCGAGACCAAGCAGGCCGAGAACTTCCGCAAGCTCTTCATGGCCACTTCGCGCGACCTGCGCGTGACCCTCGTCAAGCTGGCCGACCGCCTGCACAACATGCGCACCATCCGGTCGATGAAGCCGGAAAAGCAGGCCCAGAAGGCCCGCGAGACGATGGATATATACGCCCCCCTCGCCGGCCGAATGGGGATGCAGTGGATGCGCGAGGAGCTGGAGGACCTGGCCTTCCGCGTCCTCAACCCGGAGGGGCGCAACTCGATCATCCGCCGCTTCATCATGCTCCAACGCGAAACCGGCGACGTGATCGAGAAGATCCGCGCCGACATGCGGCTGGAACTCGACAAGGCGGGCATCGAGGCCGAGGTGCAGGGCCGCGCCAAGAAGCCCTATTCGATCTGGCGCAAGATGCAGGAGAAGGACCAGGGCTTCTCGCGCCTGTCCGACATCTACGGCTTTCGCATCATCACCGAGAGCGAGGCGGACTGCTACCGTACCCTCGGCGCGATCCACCAGCGCTGGCGCGCGGTGCCGGGCCGGTTCAAGGACTACATCAGCCAGCCCAAGACCAACGGCTACCGGTCGATCCACACCACCGTCTCGGGCCGCGACGGCAAGCGGGTCGAGGTGCAGATCCGCACCCAGGAGATGCACGAGGTGGCCGAGACCGGGGTCGCCGCCCATTGGTCCTACCGCGAGGGCGTGCGGGTCGAGAACCGCTTTGCCGTCGATCCCGTCCAGTGGATCTCGCAGCTGACCGAGCGGCTGGACGAGGGGCACGACCACGACGAGTTCCTCGAGGCCGTCCGGCTCGAGATGTACACCGACCAGGTGTTCTGCTTCACGCCCAAGGGCGAGGTCATCAAGCTGCCCCGCGGCGGCACCCCCATCGACTTCGCCTACGCCATCCACACCCGGATCGGCCACGCCTGCGTGGGGGCCAAGGTCGATGGCATGCGGGTGCCGCTCTGGACCCGGCTGAAGAACGGCCAGTCGGTCGAGATCATTACCGCCGAGGGCCAGACGCCGCAGGCCACCTGGATTGACATCGCCGTCACCGGGCGGGCCAAGACCGCGATTCGCCGCGCCCTGCGCGAGGAGGACCGCGAGCGGTTCATCAAGCTGGGCCGCGAATTGGCCCGCGTCGGCTTCGAGGCCGTGGGCAAGCGGGCGACCGACAAGGCGCTGCGCACGGCCGCGAGGACGCTCGGGCTGGAGGACCGCGAGGAATTGCTCGCCCGCCTCGGGTCGGCCGAACTCAGCAGCCGCGCCGTGGTCCGCGCGATCTATCCCGAACTGGCCGAGAAGTCGGGCGAGGAGGTGGACCAGAAGCGCGCCGTCATCGGCCTTGCCGCCGGGCGGACCCACAGCCGCTCGCCCTGCTGCCAGCCGGTCCCGGGCGAGAGGATCGTCGGCATCACCTTCCGGGGGCAGGGCGTGGTCGTCCATGCCATCGACTGCCCCGTCCTCGCCGGATACGAAGAGCAGACCGACCGCTGGGTCGACCTGCGTTGGCACGAAGGCGTCCACCCGGCGGTGAACACCGTCACCCTCGACATCTCGATCACCAACGACGCGGGGGTGCTCGGCCGGATCTGCACGCTGGTGGGCGAGCAGGAAGCCAACATCTCGGACCTCACCTTCATCGACCGCAAGCCCGACTATTACCGCCTGCTGATGGACATCGACCTGCGCGACGCCGAGCATCTGCACCGGGTCATGACCGCGCTTGAGGCCGACAGCAACGTCGCCGAGATCTCGCGCCACCGCGACCCGCGCCGCGCCTTCCGGCAGACGGCGGCCGGGACCCGGCAGGGTGGCAAGACGGTGGCCGAGGAGGCCTGAGCGCGTGGTGTTCAAGCGGCGGGACCGGCGGCCATTGTGGCGCATCGTGGTCGAGGCGCTTTGGCCGCGCGGCGGCTGGGCCCGTGCCGCGACCTACGTCAAGCACCGCGTCCGCCGCCTGCCCGACACGCCCGAGAAGATCTGCCGCGGCATCTGGGCCGGGGTCTTCGTGACCTTCACCCCCTTCTACGGGCTGCATTTCATCATCTCGGCCATCCTCGCCAAGCTGATGCGCGGCAACATCGTCGCTGCCCTTCTGGCCACCTTCTTCGGCAACCCGCTGACCTACGTTCCGATCGGCATCGTGTCCCTGAACACCGGCCACTGGCTGCTGGGAACCCGTCCGCGCGAGGGCTTCGACCAGGGGGTCCTGGCCAAGTTCGGCGGCGCGGGCAGCGACCTCTGGCACAACTTCACCGCCATGTTCACCGACCGCGTCGCCCACTGGGACCGGCTGGTCCAGTTCAACGACGAGGTGTTCTTTCCCTATCTCGTGGGCGGCGTTCTGCCCGGCATCGTGGTGGCCACGGCGATCTACTACCTGACCATCCCGCTGGTCCGGGCCTACCAGAACCGGCGCAAGGCGCTGCTGAAGGCCAAGCTGTCGCAACTGGGCAAGCCGGGCGCGTGAGTTCGGGCCGGGGAGGGGGCTCCGCCCCCGCGCCTCCGGCGCCCCCCGAGGTATTTC
>JAMWZF010000282.1 GCA_024304875.1 Paracoccaceae bacterium | reverse complement strand
CTCGCCCTCGCCGCCGGCGCGATCCTCGCCGGTGCCCTGCCGCGCACCCGGCAGGAGGACGACTGGTTCGGCGCCACCTCCGACCGCTACTACGACAAGGCGGAACGGGTCTACGAGAGCGAACGCGACAAGGCGCTGACAGTCGCCGACCGCGCCGCAGAGACAGCCCAGGAGGTCCTGGCCGAGGAACGCCGCAAGATCGACGACCAGGCCCCCGGCGACAAGTCCGCCGCCGAGCATATCGCCGACGAGGTCCGCTCCGGCGTGTCCGAGGTCGCCGAGGCCGGCCGCGACGAGGCCGACCGGCAGAAGCTGGGCGATCCCAAGTCGTGAGCGCCGATGACGTCCCCGGCCGCTCTGCCGCCCGCCCGCGCCACATCTCGTGGCGCGGGTGGGGTGCGATTCTCAAGCGGGTGGCGGGCGAGGTCTCGAAGGACCACGTCACGCTGATCGCGGCGGGCGTGGCCTTCTACGGCCTGCTTGCCCTCTTTCCCGGCATCACCGCGCTGATGGCGGTCGCCGGGCTCATCCTCGATCCCTCGACGGTCGCCGCTCAGATCGAGACTGTCTCGGCCTTCGTGCCCGAGGCCGCGGCCGAGATCATCATCGGCCAGGCGACGGCCGTGGCCGGAAGCGAGGAAGGCGGCCTCGGCCTCGCCGCCGTCGTCGGTTTCGCGCTGGCGCTCTGGTCCGCCTCCGCCGGGGTCGGAAGCCTGATGGAAGGGATCAACGTCGCCTACGACGAGGCGGAAGAGCGCGGCATGGTCCGGCTCTACGTCACGCGCCTGACGCTGACGCTGTTCCTCGTCGTCGGCATGGTGGCCGGCCTCGCCTCCACCATCGTCCTGCCCTCGATCCTCCAGCTTCTGGCGCTCGGCCCCACGACCGAGCTTCTGATCGGTCTCGCGCGCTGGGCGGTGCTGCTGGCCATGACCATGCTGGGCATCGGCATCCTCTACCGCTACGCCCCCAGCCGCAGATGCGCGCGCTGGCGGTGGCTCACGCCGGGCGCGGTCCTGGCGACGGTCCTGTGGATCGCCGCCTCCGCGGCCTTTGCGATCTACGTCCAGAACTTCGGCAGCTACCAGGAAACCTTCGGCGCCCTTGCCGGGGTGGTGATCCTGCTTATGTGGCTCTGGATCTCGGCGGTGCTGGTCCTCGTCGGGGCCGAGATCAACGCCGAGGCCGAGGCACAGACCCGGATCGACACCACGGTCGGCCCGTCCATGCCGATGGGGTCGCGGGGGGCGGTGAAGGCCGACACGCTGGCCGAATGACGCCGCCTCAGGCGGACGCCGCTTGCCCGGCGCGGAAGGGCATGTGCCGTTTCATCGCCGCCGCAAGCTCCGTCTCACCGAAGGGCTTGCCAAGGTAGGGGGCCGTCAGCCCCATGGCCCGGATGTCCAGTTCGTCGTAGCCCGAAACCATCATGTAGGGCAGGCCGGCGGCGTCCATGTAGGTGGCCAGGGGAAGGGAGGACCTGCCCGACAGCTCGGCGTCCAGCAGGACGAAATCGTAGGCCCCCGCCTCCCGGCGCAGTCTGTCCATCGCCTCCTCCACCGATCCGGCGGCGCAGGTGGCGCGGTAGCCCATGTCGGTCAGAGACATCTGCATGTCCGCGCTGACCAGCGAATCGTCCTCGATCACGAGGACATGGGGCGCCGCGCGGGTCAGGCCACGCGGCGCGGGACGGGCCGGCTCCGATCCGGCAGGCTCGCCTGCCACGACTTCGGCGTCGATATCCAGATCGGAGGGGCGCGTCACTGGGTCGTCAGAGCTCATGGAGCCTCCCCTGTGCAGTCCGATAGTCCAGAGGTAGTTGGTCGGCCGGAGCCCTGCCACCGGTTTCGCAGGTGGAAGGTCCCTATCCGGGGTCGGTGGCCGAACCTCCGTGTTCTGCGCAGGTTGAGTAAGTGGCCGAACTTGACAAGGCTGCCGCGAGATCCAAGTCCGTGGGATAGCTTTCAGCGCCCCAGACGGACCGAGGAATGCCGGACACTGGCTCCAAGAGACTGGAACGATTGCAAGTCATGCTGTCCGACGACGAGCTTCGGGCGCTGGACGACTGGCGATTTTCCAGCCGGATGCCCAGCCGGGCGGCCGCCGTGCGCGAGCTTCTGCGCCGCGGACTGGCAGCCGAGGGCTATTTCGACGAGGCCGGAGAAGGCGTGTCCTCGCGCCAGTTCGGCGTGATCTCGCCCGAGAAAGACGGCGCCGACGGCCGCTGACCGCCGAACCCGGCGCATGCTCACGGGGCGGTCCGTCGCGGATCCCCCCGCACGGCGGCAGATACCCGGCCGCGGGGCAGCACGGCCTCCGAACCCGGCGCAATCCCCGACATGCCGGTTCGCTCCGGCTGACTTTCATGCAACCCGTCGCACCTCTCGCGCGTTTGCCTCGCAATCCCGTCGTCCGCTCCTATCGGCAAAGGACCTGTCATGGCATCGCGCGCACTCTGGAAAGGGCAGCTTCGTTTGTCGCTGGTCTCGATCCCGGTCGAGATCCACTCGGCCCGCGAGTCCGGCGCCCGCGTCTCGTTCCGTCAAATCCACGGTCCGTCGAAGAAGCCCGTCCGCTACCAGAAGGTCGTCCAGGGCGTCGGCCCGGTCGAGAACGACGACATCCTCAAGGGGTACGAGACCGACGACGGCACCTACATCCTGCTGGAGCCGGACGAGATCGACGCCATCAAGCTCGAGACCAGGAAGACCCTCGAACTCGTCCAGTTCGTCGAGATTTCCGAGATCGCGCCGATCTGGTTCGACCGGCCCTACTACGTCGTCCCCACCGACGAGCTGGCCGAGGACGCCTACCGCGTCGTCCGCGACGCCCTGCGCCAGACCGGCAAGGCGGGGCTTGGGCAGCTGACCATGCGCGGCAAGGAATACCTCTGTGCCATCCGCCCCTGCGGCGACGGCCTCCTGCTCGAAACCCTGCACTACGCCTCCGACATCCGTAACGCCGATCCGCTGTTCTCGGGCATCGAGGACGACGCCTCCGACGAGGAACTGCTCGAGGTCGCCACCCAGCTGATCGAGAAGAAGACCGCTCCCTTCGACGCCTCCGCCTTCGAGGACCACTACGCCGAGGCCCTGCGCTACCTGATCCAGGCCAAGATGAAGAACAAGAAGACCCCGCGCGCCAGCTCGGACGACGACGACGGCAAGGCTGACGGCGACAACGTCGTCGACCTGATGGATGCGCTCAAGAAAAGCCTGAAGACCACCAGGTCGACCAAATCCACGTCCAAGGGCGGCAAGTCCGGCGGCAGCCGCAAGAAGGCCTCGTGAGCGCCCTCGACCGATACCGCGAGAAGCGCAACTTCGACGCGACGCCCGAACCGCGCGCCGAACTGGTGCAGGCCGGCGGCGACCAGCCCGCCTTCGTCGTCCAGAAACACGACGCCAGCCGCCTGCACTACGATTTCCGCCTCGAGGGCGGCGGCGTCCTCTGGTCCTGGGCCGTCACCAAGGGTCCCTCCGCCGACCCCTCCGAGAAACGCCTCGCCGTGAGGACCGAGGATCACCCCGTCGCCTACGGCAGCTTCGAGGGGACCATCCCCGAGGGCAACTACGGCGCCGGCACCGTCATGCTCTGGGACACCGGCTGGTGGGAGCCGCTGCACGACCCGGACAAGGGCCTGAAGGAAGGCAAGCTGCACTTCCGCCTGCACGGCGCCCGGATGAAGGGCGGCTGGGCGCTGGTGCGGATGCGCGCCCGAAAGGGCGAGAAGGCCGAGAACTGGCTGCTCATCAAGGAACGGGACGATTACGCCTCGCGCAGTGCCGACGCCCTTCTGAACAAGCATCGGCGCAGCGTGACCACCGGCCGCCCCATGCGGGCCATCGCGGCGGACAAGCCCGCGCAGGAGCGGGTAGACCATGCCAAACCCCTGCCCAAATTCCGCAAGGTCGAACTGGCGACGCTCGAGGACGCGCCGCCAGGGGGCGACGGCTGGCAGCACGAGGCCAAGTTCGACGGCTACCGCTGCCTCATGGCGGTGGGGAAGGGGGGCGTGCGGCTCTACACCCGCAACGGCAAGGACTGGTCCGACCGCTTCGGCGCCCTCTGTGCCCCGGCCGCCGCGCTGCCCTGCGAGGCCGCCCTGGTCGACGGCGAGGTGACGGCCGGCGGCGGCGGGGGCGATTTCAGCACCCTGCAGGCTGCCCTCAAGTCCGGCGATCCGCTCACCTTCCACGCCTTCGACTGTCTGCATCTCGACGGCACCGACCTGACGGACAAACCCCTGACCGAGCGGCGCGCAGCCTTGGAGGGCCTGTTCGAGGACCTGCCGCCCCGCGGCCCCCTCCGCCTCAGCCCCGTGCTCACCGGCGACGGCGCCGAGGCGCTGGCCGCGATCTGCGCCGCGGGGGGCGAGGGGATCGTCTCCAAGCGGATGG
>JAMWZF010000281.1 GCA_024304875.1 Paracoccaceae bacterium | reverse complement strand
CCAGGTCTGACGGCGCTCTTCGCGGGCCTCGTCGGCGGGGGTATTGTGGTCGATCACGGTCATCTCGGTATCTCCTGTCATCCCTGCGCCGGGCGCGTGGGGCGAGGCATGCGGGCAGGGGCAAGGGGCGCCCTCTCCCCCGGCTGAGAGAGAGGGACAGGGGGGCCTGGGATCAGCCCTGGACTTCCTCACCCACGACGATCTGCTCGCCTTTCAGGCCGATCAGGAGACTCTCGAGGTAGGCGTTGGGCTGGCGGCCGTCGTAGGGAATGCCGTCGATGATGTCGGCGGCCGGGGTCGGCTCCTTGAAGCCGTCGGTGTCCCAGGGGAAGTCCGCCTCATCGGCCAGCCCGTCCTCCACGAGGCTGCGCGCGGCATCGAGGTAGATGTCCGGGCGATAGACGCTGGCGGCGGTCTCGAAATACCACTCGTCGGTCTGTGGCTCGGCGATCTGGCCCCAGCGGCGCATCTGGGTGAGATACCAGATCGCATCGGAGTAGTAGGGATAGGTCGCGTTGTAGCGGAAGAATACGTTGAAGTCGGGGACCTCGCGGACGTCGCCGGGTTCGTATTCGAAGGTGCCGGTCATCGAGTTGGCGATCACCTCGGCGTCGGCACCCACGTATTCGGGGCGGGCAAGGATCTCGACCGCCGCCTCGCGGTTGGCGTTGTCGTTCTCGTCCAGCCAGATCGCGGCGCGGATGAGGGCGCGGACAACCGCCTTGGTGGTGTTCGGATTCTGCTCCACGAACCCGGCGGTCAGGCCGAAGACCTTCTCGGGGTTGTTGCGCCAGATCTCGTAGTCGGTGATGACCGGCACGCCGATGCCCTTGAACACCGCCTGCTGGTTCCAAGGCTCGCCGACGCAGTAGCCGTGGATGGTGCCGGCCTCCAGCGTCGCGGGCATCTGCGGCGGGGGCGTGACCGAGAGGAAGACGTCGGCGGCGATCTGGCCGGTGACGTTCTCGGGAGAGTAGTAGCCCGGGTGCAGCCCACCGGCGGCGAGCCAGTAGCGAAGCTCGTAGTTGTGGGTGGAGACCGGAAAGACCATGCCCATGTTGAAGGGCTCCCCGCGCGAGGCGAAGTCCTCGACCACCGGGGCCAGGGCCTCGGCGCTGATCGGGTGAACCGGCAAGCCATCCTCGCTCGAGGGGATGTTCGGGCGCATCATGTCCCAGACCTCGTTCGACACGGTGATCCCGTTGCCGTTGAGGTCCATCGAGAAGGGCGTGACGATATGCGCCTCGGTGCCGTAGCCTATGGTCGCCGCCAGCGGCTGGCCCGCCAGCATGTGCGCGCCGTCGAGCTGGCCCGAGATGACGCCGTCGAGCAGCACCTTCCAGTTGGCCTGCGCCTCGAGGGTCACGAAAAGCCCCTCGTCGAAGAAATAGCCCTGCTCGTAGGCCACCGCGAGCGGGGCCATGTCGGTCAACTTGATGAAGCCGAAGGTGAGCTGGTCCTTTTCGAGTTGCAGGATTTCCTGGGCCGAAACGGCACCGGCGAGGCCGGCGACGGTGGCCAACGCAAGGGAGAAGGTCTTGGTGATCTTCATGGGGTCATTCATCCTGTGGGTCTGCCGGGGCGAGGCCCGGACAACGCAAAAAAGCCGCTGACACGCACCGCGATCATCGCGATGGGTCGAGCGGCTGTGCTCTGTTCCCTGACTGTGGGAGAAGTCCGTGACCGCGCCCCGTTGCGCTGTCGGTATCTGGCTTAGCTGCACCGCGGCGTGGCTCACAACAGAAAATCGCGGCTTGGGTCCGAGATTGCACCGACGGGGCGCACCCTGCCCGCCCAGGCGCTCAATCCGCAGTCACTTCTGCGCGTCGAGGTCAAAAATGCGGCGGTCGAAGAACGTGTCAGGAAGCAGGACGAGCTGCCCTGATTCCGACCCCACAGCGGTCGGCGCCGACAGCGAACCCTCCACCTTCTCGGAGGCCCCCGGCAGGTCGGCGGAGGCCCCGCGAAGGGCCTGGCGGTAGTAATCGGTCCGAAAGACACCGCGCGCCGCGTCGACCGCTTCAGCGCGGTCGAGGCCCATCCGCGCGGAGAGCTGCCGTCCGATCCAGGCCGCCTGCGACCGCCAAGGGAATGTCGCGGCGCCTTCGTGGAACTCCATGAAACGGGCGACCTCGCGCACTTCGCCGCGCCCCGTCACCGTCAGCCTCCCGCACAGCGCCCGGTCGATCACCTCGGCCGGCAGGTTCAGGTATTCGGGGCGCGACAGGATCTCGGCGGCCGTCGTATGGCTCGACGGATCGGCGAGCCACCGGCCCGCGCGCCAGACGGCGCGGATCAGGCGGTCTCTCGGGACGACCTCCTCCGCGGCCCAGTCGCTACGGACGGCCAGGACCTTTTCCGGCGCGAACTGCCAGATCGCCGCGCCCGGCAACAGAAGCTCGCCCACACCGCCCTCGACCGCGATGGACCCCCAGGGCTCGCCCACGCAGAAGGCGTCGATGTCACCGGCCCGGATAGCCTCGGCCATGAGCGGCGGCGGAACGGTCCGGATGTCGACTTCCTGCGGCGCCGGCAGGCCGAGGGCCGAGAGCCAGTAGTAGAGTAGCTCGGCGTGCATGGAGAAAGGAAACGGCACACCGATCCGCAGCCGGCCCTGCGACGCCGCGATCAGGGCCCGGCCGGTCGCGGCGGCATCGGCGAAGTCGCCACCGTTGTCCCGCACCCGCGCGGCGAGGTCGAGGTTGGCGCCGATGACCGTGCCGTTGACCGACAGGACCGACACCGCGTCGAAGGACGGCCCGCCGCCGCCGAGGCCGATGGCCCGGGCGATGGGGACCGGCGCCAGCATGTGCGCCGCCTCGACCCGACCGAAGGCCAGCATGTCGCGGACCGTCGACCACGACGGCGCGCGGACAAGGTCGAGGCTCAGGCCCTCGCTTTCGGCGAACCCCATCTCGTGCGCCACGATCAGCGGTGCGGCATCCACCAGAGGGATGAAGCCGACGGACAGATGCAACGTGTTCACGACAAGAGGCCCGCCGTCGTCACGAGAGCCTCGGCGACCTGCGCGACCTTGCGGTTCTGGTCCATCGCCGTGCGCCGCAGGAGCGCGTAGGCCTCTTCCTCGGAAATCCCCTTGGCCTTCATCAGGAGGCCCTTGGCCCGGTCGATCACCTTGCGCTCTTCCAGCGCCCGCTTGGTCGCCTCAAGCTCGGTGCGCATCCGGCGGAACATCTGGAAGCGCGTCATCGCCGCGTCGAGTATGGGTTTCAGCCGGTCCGCCTGAAGACCGTCGACCACATAGGCCGAAACGCCCGCCTCGATGGCCGCCCGGGTCAGGCTGTTCTCGCTCCGGTCGACGAACATGGCGACCGGGCGCTCCAGCGGCCCCGAGGCGATAGTCAGTTCCTCGAGCATGTCGCGCGAGGGGTTGCTGATGTCGATCAGCACGATGTCCGGGCCGCGCTCCGAGATCCGGCGGGCCAGCGAGGTGCGCTCGGAAATGACGACAATGTCGAAATCCCCGGCGGCGCGAAGGCTGTCGACAATCAAGTCCGAGCGAGACTTGTCCTCTTCAACGACGACGATGGAAAGCCGGTTTGTCATGCTGCGTTGCAGTATCAATCGTTCTGCACCGCAATATCAAGCCGGAACCCTCGGCTGCCCGGGTCCACTGCCGAGCTCCTGCGCCACCGGCTGTTCTTCATCGCGGTCTTGGCTGTGATCTTCGGCGTGGGGTGGATCATCGCCCCCTGATCCGCGGAATGCGCGGCGCCTTCCGGTATCGGAGAGACCATTTCCGGGAGGCTGCACCGCGGCTCCCCCATCCTTCTGATGGGCGGGCCCACGGTTTTCATTGAACAATCCGGGTCCAAGTCGAGGGTCGGACGCCCCGGAGCGTGTCAGCCGGACAGTCGTCCGCGGCGAAGCAGCGCGCGGGGTCCGGCGTGTCGCCCGGACCGAACAGGCCCGGGCGACGAGCGTCGGTCCGATCAGCCCGTCGATGCGGACCTGGAACAGCCAACGAGGTTCGAGACATGATGGACATCTGGTTACCGATATTCGGAGGCCTCGTGCTGCTGGTCGCCGGCGGCGAGCTCCTTGTCCGCGGTGCGGTGAACGTGGCGACGCGGCTGGGGGTTTCGCCGCTCGTCATCGGACTCACTCTGGTGGGGTTCGGCACCTCGACGCCCGAACTGGTGACCTCTGTTCAGGCCGCCCTGTCGGATGCGCCGGGGATCGCCTACGGGAACATCGTCGGCTCCAACATCGCCAACATCCTGCTGATCGTCGGGATCGCCGCCCTGCTTGCCCCGATCACCATCGCCTCGCAGGCGCTCAAGCGGGACGGCGCGGTGATGCCGGGCGTCGCGGTAATCTTTGCCGCCGTCGCTGCGGCCATTCCGCTCGGGCGCGGGGTGGCGGCCGGCTTCGTCATTGCCCTCG
>JAMWZF010000280.1 GCA_024304875.1 Paracoccaceae bacterium | reverse complement strand
GGTCACCCACTCGGGGTTCATGTACTCGGTCATCGCCTTGAGGGTCTCGAGAACCTCGATGCCGTCCTCGTTGTTGATGGCGAGGGCCGCCGAGCCGGGCTCGAAGAAGTCGTTGCCGGTGGAGAGGTAGGTGTTCACGAACTCGGCCGCGATGTCCCAGCCGGGCTTGAAGTTCGAGGCCAGCGGATACTCCATCACGCCGTTGGCGCGCAGGGTCTCGGCGGCGGCGAGCATCTCGTCGAAGGTGGTCGGAACCTCGATGCCGTTCTCGGCCAGGATGTCCTCGCGGTAGACGAGGTGCTGGGCGTTGGCCATGAAGGCGATCGCCATCGTCTCGCCGTCGACCTGGATCATCTGGCTGGGCAGCAGCTGGCTGCCGTATTCGGCGATGTAGTCGTCGAGCGGCCGGATCAGGCTGTTGTCCATCAGCGGGACGACCGAGTTGGTGGCGATCACGGCAACCGTGTAGGTCGCCGGGTCGATGGTCAGCGCCGGCACCTGGATGGTTTTGTGCTCTTCGGTGGCGTTGGCGGTGACCTCGACGGCGTCGGTGGCGCACTGGGCGGCCCAGTCCGACACCGCGTGAAGCGCGGCGAAGTCGTTCGACAGGATGCGGACCGAGCCGCTTTCGATGCCACAGTCGGCGCTGGCGGCGCCGGCCAGGGCGGTCAGGGCCGCTGCGGTCGTAGCGATGGGAGTGAATTTCATTGCGGAACCTCCGTTGGGGTCGGGTGTCCGTGCCAGGGGCCGGCCACGCCTGTTATGAGCTGGCTTCGGCCCCTCGGACCGGATGACCATGGGAGACCCTAGGCCGAAATTGAATACGCTTGCAATAAGTTTGTGGCCGCCCCAGAACTGAGACGCAGGAGGTGCCCGATGTCCGAGCAGCTGACCGATCTGAAGGTGCACATGCACGGCGCCCTGTCCCGGATTGCCGAGGGCGGAGCCGAGCGTCTGGTTCCCCAGGCCGCTGCCCTTTTCGCCCGTGACGCGGAGATCCGCGCCGCCCATCCGATCAACGAGGTCAGGGGAATCGGCTTTCTGGAAGGGGCCCTTTACGGCCCCCTGATGGCCGCCCTGCCGGACCTCGAACGCCGCGATTCGATCCTCGTCGGAGGCACCTACGAGGGCCGCACCTACATCGCCGCCGTGGGCCATTACTGCGGCACCTTCCGGCGCGACTGGCTGGGCATTCCCGCGACGGGGCGGACGCTCTACCTGCGCTACGGCGAGGTCTTCGAGGTGCGGGACGGCCGGATCGTCCAGGCCAATTGCCTCTGGGACGTGCTGGATGCGATTCGTCAGGCGGGTCTCTGGCCCCTCGCACCCAGCCTCGGGGTGGAGGAGATGTGGCCGGGACCGATCACCGGCGACGGCCTCGTCTTCACGCCGCAGGATCCGGGCGAATCGGCTGCCAGCATCGCCCAGACCCTCGCCATGCACGGCACCCTCGGCGCCTATCGGGACGAGGCGGCGCAGGGGCGCGAAGGCCTTCTGAACATGCCCCAGAAGGAGCACTGGCATCCGCGGATGATGTGGTACGGCCCTGCGGGCATCGGCACAGCGCGGGGGCTGGGAGGCTTCGTCGACCACCACCAGCTACCCTTCCGCACCGCCTTTCCGGGGCGCAAGGGCGGTGGGCAATGGGACGAGATCTCGGATCTCAAAGCCCGCCACGGCGGCGGCCACTACATCCGAATCGGGGACGGGCCCTATTCCGTCACCGGCGGCTGGCCCAGCGTCTTCGCCATGCACAGCGGGCCGGGGTTCCTCGGCCTCGGCCCCACGGGCCGGGCAGTCACCATGCGGGTCATGGACTTCTACCTCCACCACGAAGGGCTGATCCGCGAAAACTGGGTCCCGCTCGATATCCTCGACCTGCTGATGCAGATGGACGTGGACGTCATGGGACGGATGCGGGCGCTCCTCCACCGGGGCAGTTAACCGGACTATTGCAAACGTATGCGAAGCGCATAGGATGCGCCGCGACACAACAGAGGGACGCAAGGTCATGGCCAGCAAGGACGAAGGCACCAACGGAACCGGCACCGGCAAGGCGAAACCGCCCGCAGCCGTGCTTCAGGCCGAGCGGCGGGATTTCGTCGACCTCGTCCCGACGAACCGCGAGCGCGTCCAGCCGATGCGCGGCTTCGATCCGATCTACACCGACATCGTCGACTACATCATCCGCTGCACCCACCGGATCTGGGACGAACGGGACGTCGGCCTGATCTACACCCACTACACCCACGACTGCGTGGTCTATTCCGCCCTCGGCACCACCTACACCCGCGAGGAGGTGGTGCAGGGCACCATCCAGCGGATGTTCATGCTGCCCGAGCGGCGGGGCATGGCGACCCAGGTGATCTGGAACGGCAACGAGGACGACGGCTTCTACACCTCTCACCTCGTCACCGGGACCGGCCGGCACACCCAGCCGGGTGTCTACGGGCCGCCCACCGGCCGCCCCTTCGTCGCCCGCACCATCGCCGACTGCATGATCTACGAGAACAAGATCTACCGCGAATGGCTGGTCGTCGACACCATGGCGCAGGTGAAGCAGATCGGCCTCGACGCGCAGGCCTATGCGGACAACCTCGCCAAGGGCTACTTCGACCGGGGCCTCCTCGCCGTCGACATGGGCGAGAACCGCCGCCTGATCGGCCAGTACCCGCCCGAGGCCGAGCCGGACACCGAGATCGCCAATTCCGACGACGAGGCCGAGGTCCTGCGCTGGCTGCACACCATCCACAACAAGCGGATGTTCGGCCTGATCAAGGATGTCTACGCGCCCACGGTCCAGTACCACGGTCCCCTGATGAAGGAGCTCTACGGCCACGGCGCGGTCACGCACCAGACCGTCGGCCTCTACGCCTCGATCCCGGACGGGTTCTTCATGCCGCAGCACATCTGCTCGGCTCCTTCAGAGGAGGGCGGGACCAAGTACGCGATCCGCTGGGTGATCGAAGGCCACCACCTCGGCTGGGGCGTGCTGGAGGAACTGGGCGCGCCCACGGGCAAGCGGGTGCAGGTCATGGGTATGACCCACCTGCACGTCCGGGACGGGCGGATCGTGGACGACTGGACGAACTACGACGAGATGTCGATCCTGATGCAGGTCAAGCTGGCCCAGATGGCCGACCGCCCGGCAGCTGCGCCGGAGCTCGAGGCCTGATTTCGCCCACGCTCTGCGCCGCGGCGTGACGCGCGGCGCCGTCGCTCTAGGTGCCCCGGCAGGCGGGCCGGACTCCTCCGCCCGCCTGCCCGGAACCGATAGCGAAAGGAGCTTTTCATGAGCATCGCACGCGTCACCGAGATTTCCGCCACTTCCCCCAACAGCTTTGACGAGGCCACGGCCGTGGGCGTCCAGCGCGCCAACGAGACCCTGCGCAACGTCAAGTCCGCCTGGGTCAAGGAACAGCAGGTCCGCGTCGAGGGCGGCAAGATCAGCGAGTACCAGGTGAACCTGATGGTCACCTTCGTGCTGGACGACTAGGCCCCCGCGCGGGCGCTTGACCGGCCAAACATGAACCCCTATTCAGGTCCTCATGGGAGAGAGACTTGGATAGGGCGCCAAAGACCCAGCGGGGCACCGAGCGGCGGGCGCAGATCCTGCGCTCGGCGGAAAAGGTCATCGGCGAGAAGGGCTTCGCAGGCGCCTCCATCGCCGACATCACCCGCGATGCCGAGACCGCCCTCGGCACCTTCTACATCTACTTCGCCTCCAAGGAGCAGGTCTTCCGCGAACTGGTGGACGAGATGGGGCATCTGACCCGCACCGTGATGGCCGGCGCCGCCGCCGGCGCACCCGACCGGCTCGAGGCCGAGCGGCGCGGCCTTCTGGCCTTTCTGCGTTTCGTGGCCGAGCGGCCCTCGCTCTATCGCATCGTCGAGCAGGCCCGCTTCGTCGATCCCGAGGCTTACCGCGACTACTTCACCCGCTTCGCCGCCGCCTACCGCGACCAGCTGCGCAAGGCCGAGGCGGCCGGCCAGATCAGCGCGGGCGACGCCGAGGTCCGCGCCTGGGCCCTCATGGGCATCGCCAAGAACCTCGGCGACCGCTTCGCCGTCTGGGAGGAACCCCGCGACCTCGAGGCGGTGGCCGACGCCGCCTTCGACATGATCAAGCGCGGCCTCGCGCCGTGACCGGGGACCTCGTCTCGCTGACCGAGGGCGCGGCGATGCGCCTGACCCTGAACGCGCCGCGGGCCAATGCGCTGACGCCCGAGCTGCTGGACGCCCTGCGCGGGGCGCTGGACCGGGTGGAGGCGGCTGCGCCTGACACCCTGATCCTCGCCGGGGGCCGCAATTTCTGTTCCGGCGGAGACGTCGCGCGGTTTCATGCCGCGGCGCAGGCAGGCGAGGGGCGGGCCTATGCCCGGACCGTCGTGCCCGCCTTGCAGGAGGTCGTT
>JAMWZF010000028.1 GCA_024304875.1 Paracoccaceae bacterium | reverse complement strand
GACCAGGATGATCGTCACGAGCGCGGCGAGCATCGTCACCGGCGAGCGGCGGAACGAATAGGCCAGGTCGCTGTCCCAGGCCATCGCCAGCCGCGACCGGGCGCGGGCCTTCTCGACGGGGGGGAGGGGGGAGTCGGTCATGGCTCAGGCCCTCAGCCGGGGGTCGATCGCCACGTAGAGCAGATCGACGATCAGGTTGATGCCGACGAACATGACCGAGATCAGCATCAGGTAGGCGGCCATGACGGGGATGTCGACGAACTGGATCGCGTTGATGAACAGAAGGCCGACCCCCGGCCACTGGAACACCGTCTCGGTGATGATCGCGAAGGCGATGATGGAGCCGAGCTGCAGGCCGGTGACGGTGATGACCGGGACCAGCGTGTTCTTCAGCGCGTGGCGGAAATGGATCACCCGGGTCTTCAGGCCCCGCGCCCTCGCAAAGCGGATGTAGTCGGCCCGCAGGACCTCGAGCATCTCGGAGCGGACCAGCCGCATGATGAGCGTCATCTGGTAGAGCCCCAGGGTGATCGACGGCAGGATCAGGGCGATGAGGCCCGAGCGGGTGAGGAACCCCGTGCTCCAGCCGCCGAGGTCCGTCACCTCGCCCCGCCCGAAGCTGGGCAGGACCGACAGTTCGACCGCGAAGACGTAGATCAGCAGGATCCCGATCAGGAAGGTCGGCAGCGACACGCCGATCAGCGACAGGGTCATGATCGCATTGGCGGCCAGGCCCTTCCGGCGGATCGCCGTGAAGATGCCGAAGACGATGCCGAAGGTCAGGGCGAAGACGCCGGAGACCGCGGCGAGCTCCAGCGTCGCGGGCAGCCGCTCGGCGATGATCTCGGCCACTGGGCGGCCCTGACGGTACGAAATGCCGAGGTCGCCCTGTACGGCGCGGACGAGGAAATCCCAGTACTGGACGAAGAAGGGCTTGTTGAGGCCGAGGCTCTCGCGCAGGCGCTCGATGTCCTGCATCGTGCGCTCCTGGCCCAGCATCGTGTCGACCGGATCACCCACGAAGCGGAACATGGCGAAGGCCACGAGCCCCACCACCAGCAGCACGAGGACCGACTGAAAGACGCGTCTGAGGATGTAGGTTAGCATCGGTCTCCCGTCATCGGCGGCTTCTTGTCCGTCCTGAAGCTTGCCCCGGAACCCGGGGCGATGTCACCAACCGCAATGAGCGCCGGTCCGGTGCCGTGTCGGCAGCCGGGCCGGGCCCGATCGTCAGTCCATCCGGACCCAGCGCAGGATGAAGAAGTTGTCCGGACGCTGGGTGACCTCGACGCCGTCCCGCACGCCCCAGAGCAGCGGCTGGACATAGAGCGGCACGTAGACCACGTCCTCCTGGATGATGCCCGCCGCCTCGTCCATCGCGGCCTGGCGCGCCTCGGGGTCGAGCTCGGACTGCATGACGGGCAGGAGCTCGTCGATGCGCGGGCTGGAATAGCCGCCGAAGTTCCAGGTGCCGAGCCGGTCGCCCGCGGTATGGACGAGGAACCGGATCGGGTGTTCGGCATCGAATGTGCCCGGCGACCAGCCCAGCAGGAACATGTCGAAGTTGTCCGCACGAAGCTCGGGCCAGTAGTTCGACACCGGCATCGCATCCAGCGTCGCGGTCATGCCGACCTGGGCCAGCATGGACACGATGGCCTGGCAGACGCTCTCGTCGTTGAGATAGCGGTCATTGGTGCAGGACAGGTCGAACTCGAAGCCGTCCGGGTAGCCGGCCTCGGCCAGCAGGCTGCGGGCCAGCTCGGGGTCGTACTCGGGCCGGGCGTCGTGGACCTCCGAATAGCCGCTGGTCCCGGCGGCGACAAGCTGCGAGGCCGGTTCGGCCGAGCCGCGCATGATCGTCTGCAGGATCGCGGGGACATTGACCGCATGGGCCACGGCCTGGCGAACCGCCGGGTCGGTGAAGGGGTTCGGCGCGCCGCTGCGCAGGGTCTCGCGATCATGGGGAAAACCCAGCATGATGACCCGGCTCTCGATCCCGCGGATCACCCGGGTGCCGTCGTTGGCATCGACCCGCTCGGCGTCCTGCACCGGCACCGGCTCGATCATGTCGACCTCGCCCGACAGGAGAGCGGCGACGGCGGTGGCGGAGTTCTGGATCGGGGTGAAGATCGCCTCGGTGATGCCGTGGTCGGCCTCGCCCCACCAGCCCTCGAAGGGGGTCAGCACCGTCTCGAGGTCGGGCTGCCGGCTGGCCAGCACGAAGGGCCCGGTGCCGTTGACGTTGCGGGTCGCGAAGTTCTCGGTATCGCGGGACGGACGCGCGGCGCCGTTGTCCTCGGCCCAGCCGGCATCCATCATCATCCAGTTGGCGATGCTGTCGGGAAACAGCGGCTGCGGCGAACTGGTCATGATGTCGACGGTGTAGTCGTCCACCATCACCACCTCCGACACCGGGGCGAACCAGCTCGACACGTCGCTCTCTTCCGACGAGGCCCGCTCGTAGGAGAAGACCACGTCCTCGGCGGTGAAATCGGCGCCGTCATGGAAGGTCACGCCCTCACGGAGTGTGAACCGCCAGCCCTCGCCCTCGCCGATCGGTTCCCAGGCCGTGGCCAGGGACGGCTCGATGCTCATGTCGGGGCCGCGGCGGACAAGGCCTTCGTAGACGTTGTTCAGAAAGCCCAGCACCGGCGCCGAAGAGACCGCGTGCGGGTCCATCGTCTGCGGATCGGTGGTGGAGGCCCAGCGGAAGGTCTCGGCCGTGGCGGGCAGGGCCAGCAGCAGGGCGACGGTGGTCAGCAGGGTCTTCTTCATCGGATGCTCCTGTCATGGTCGGGCAGGGCGCATGCGGCCTCCAGCGGGGCCGTCGCGGGACATGACCCGGGGGGAGGGGACCGCCGGCGCGGGGGCCGGCGGTCCCGAGGCGATCAGTTCTGTGCGAAGTACTTGAACAGCACCTGGTCGTCGGCGTCCACCACCGTCTCCCAGCCATCGGCGATCCCCCAGTTGAGGATCTGGTTGTGGATCGGGATGTAGATCACCTCTTCCTCGGCCATGGCCCAGAGATCGGCGACCATCTGGTCACGCGCCTCGAGGTCCACCTCGGAGGAGAGCGAGACGATCATCGCGTCCATCTCGGGGTTGGAGTAGCCGGTGCCGTTCCAGCTGCCGCGGCCCTCGGTCTGGGTGTGGTAGAGGAAGTTGAAGACGTACTCCGAATCGTAGGTCGGAACGCCCCAGCCCAGCATGTAGAAGTCGGTCTCGCCATTGGCGATCAGCGGGAAGTGCTGGGCCCGCGGCAGGGCCGAGAGGTTCACCTCGATGCCGATCTGGGCCAGCATGCCGACGGTCGCCTGGCAGATCGCCTCGTCGTTGACGTAGCGGTCGTTCGGGCAGTCCAGCTGCACCGAGAAGCCGTCGCCGTAGCCGGCCTCCTCCATCAGCGCCTGGGCGGCGGCGACGTCGTAGGCGGGATATTCGTCCAGTTCCTCGGTCCAGCCGGCAACCGGCGGCGGGTTGATGACGCCGGCGGGTTCGGACTGGCCACGCATCACGACCTGCTGGATCGCCTCGCGGTTGATCGCGATGTCGATCGCCCGGCGCACCCGCACGTCGGCGAAGGGGTTGGCGCCCGAGACGCTGTCGTTCTCGAGGTCCTCCGCGCCCACGTTGAGGCCGTAGAAGATGACGCGGTTCTGTGGCGCGGTGATCACCTCGATCCCGTCGGCAGAATTGACCCGCTCGAGGTCCTGCACCGGCACGTCCTGGATGAAGTCCACCTCGCCCGTCAGGAGCGCGGCAACCCGGGTGGAGGGGTTCTGGATCGGCGTGAAGACGATCTCGGAGACCGCCAGCGGGAACTCACCGATGCCCCAGTAGTCGGGATTGGCGGTCATCACCGTGCGCACGTCGGCCTCGCGGCTTTCGAGGACGTAGGGACCGGTGCCATTGGTGTTGCGCGCCGAGAAGGTGTCTTCGCCCGCGGCATAGTCCTGCACCGCCTCGGCGCCGTTCGCCTCGGCCCAGCCCTGGTCCATCATCATGATGTTGGTCAGGTTGTTGGGCAGCAGCGGGTTCGGCCCGTCGGTGACGATCTCGAGCGTGTAGGGCCCGGCGGCGCGGACCTCGGTGACCGAGCTGAGAAGCTCCTTGAAGTTCGAGGTCTCGGACATCGCCCGGTTCAGCGAGAAGACCGCATCGGAGCTGTCGAATTCCTCGCCGCCGTGGAATGTCACGCCTTCGCGCAGGGTCATGACCCAGACGCTGCCGTCCTCTTCGGAGGGCTCCCAGCTGGTCGCGAGCGCCGGAACCATCTCGCCTTCCATGTTCCTCAGGATCAGCGGCTCGTAGATCTGATGCATCAGCGTCGTGGTCGGGCCTTCGTTCTGGGCATGGGGGTCGAGGGTCAGGGCCTCCGCCGCCCGCGCCCACCTGAGGGTTTCGGCCGAAAGAGGGCCGGCCAGTAGGGCGGTCATCGCGATGGGCGCCGCCGCAAGCGCAACAGTTCGCTTCGTCATGTAGGTCTCCCTGTTATCTGTATGCATGACCCAGGAGACTACCGACCATAGCGACGAGCTGTCCAGCATCACGGGCGCGCGCTGCGGGCTGCGGCTGTCCGATGGCGCTGAATTGACCAATTCGCGGTGCGTCGTGACCGACATCGACCTTCCGCTCCGGACCTGCGCCATCGCGTGCCGGTTCGGCCACGCGGTCTCGGACGAAAGGATCCGAAAGAAGCCGGCGTGCCAGGCGGCGGCAGCGGCAGGGGCAAAAAACTGGAACCCGTCGGCACTGCGGGGGTTGGGCCGGATGAGGCGGCGTGGACGGCGCCGGCCAACACCCTTCGCCGCGGAGATGCCGATGAAGACCACCCTTACCGTGAACGGACGCTCGCATCAGGTCGAGCATGACGCGCGCCGCACCCTGCTCGACACCATCCGCGACGACCTCGGACTTCCCGGGACGAAGAAGGGCTGCGATCACGGCCAGTGCGGCGCCTGCACGATCCTCCTGAACGGCGAGCGGGTGAACTCCTGCCTCTGCCTCACGGCGATGCACGATGGCGACGACATCACCACGATCGAGGGGATCGGATCGCCGGACCGGCTTTCGGCGCTTCAGAAGGCCTTTGTCGAGAAGGACGGCTATCAGTGCGGCTACTGCACGCCCGGCCAGATCATGTCGGCCACGGCGATGCTCCGCGAGGTGAGCGAGGGCGCGCCGTCCTACGTGAGCGGCGATCTGGACGGGGCGGCTCTGACCGATGCCGAGATGGCAGAGCGGATGTCGGGCAACCTGTGCCGGTGCTCGGCCTACCCGCTGATCCGGGAAGCGATCCTCATGGCGTCCGAGGCCGAAACATGAGACCGATCGACTATCGCCGCGCCTCCTCCTTCGACGATGCGGCCGCCGGACAGATCATTGCCGGGGGCACCAACCTGCTGGACCTGATGAAGATCGAGGTGATGACGCCCGACACGGTCGTCGACATCACCCGTCTCGACGGACTGTCGACGATCGAGGCCGAAGATGACGGGCTTCGCATCGGGGCTCTTGTCACCAATACCATGCTCGCCAACGACGCGCGCGTCCGGGCCGGATGGCCGCTTCTGTCACGGGCCATCCTTGCCGGCGCCTCGGCGCAGATCCGGAACAAGGCGACGACCGGCGGCAACCTCCTTCAGCGGACCCGCTGTCCCTACTTCTACGACACCTCCCAGGCCTGTAACAAACGCAGCCCCGGCGAGGGATGCGCCGCGCGCGGCGGGGCCGGGCGGATGCTCGCCCTGTTCGGGACCTCGGACCAGTGCCTTGCGGCCCATCCGTCGGACATGGCGGTCGCTCTCGCGGCCCTGCAGGCCGAGGTCGAGATCCGCGGCGCCGAGGGCAGGAGGCGGCGTGTCCCGATCCATGACTTCTACCGCGGACCGGGCGACCGCCCGGACATCGAGACCGTCCTGGACCGGGGAGACCTGATCACGGCCGTGGTCCTGCCACGCCCCCTGGAGGGCGCGCGTCAGACCTACCGCAAGGTCCGCGACAGGGCCTCCTACGCCTTCGCGCTCGTCTCTGTCGCGGGATCGGTGACGATGGACGGAGAGACCATGTCCGACGTCAGCCTCGCCTACGGCAGCGTCGCGCCGCACCCCTGGATGGACCATGATGTCGTCGCGATGCTCGAGGGCGAACGGCCGTCCGACGCGCTGTTCCAGCGCGCGGCCGATCGTCTGGTGCCCGACAGCGCGCCCCATCCCGACACCGACTACAAGCGCACCCTCCTGCGCCGAACCTTCATCGCCACCCTGCGCCAGCTGACCGGGCTGGGCGACGCCACGGGCACCGACATCGCGAGGACGCACGGATGAAAGACCATTTCACGATGGACGAGCCCCAGCCGCGCGTGCTGGACGAAACGAAACAGGGCGTCATCGGCACCCCGATGGACCGTCCCGACGGTGCCAGGAAGGTGTCCGGCACCGCGGGCTACGCGGCGGATCACAAGGTCGAGGGCATGGCCCACGGTGTCCTGGTCCGGGCGACCATCAGCCGTGGCAGGGTCACCGACATCGGCCGAGCGTCCGTCATGGACCTGGACGGCGTGATCGAGGTCGTGACCGACCCGCGCATGACCCGCAATCCGGCCCAGGGGATGGCCGGGGAAGCGCCGGTTCAGCCCGGCGACGACGTCCACTACCACGGTCAGCCGATTGCCGTGGTCGTTGCCGAGACATTCGAAGCCGCGCGCGATGCGGCGCAGCGGCTGGTCGTGACCTACCGGAAGGAAGACGCCGCCTCGGACCCCGACGCCACGCCGGATACCGAGGTGGGCGACCCCGAGACAGCCGGCGATTTCGACGCCGCATGGGCCAAGGCCGATGTCAGACTGGACCGCACATACACCACGCCCTCGCAGGTCTCGGCGGCGATGGAACCCCATGCCGCGATCGCCGAGTGGACCGACGGTCGGGTCGAACTCCGCAGTTCCCTCCAGATGGTCAGGTTCAACAAGGCGGAGCTGGCCGATACGCTCGGCATCGACGCCGACCGGGTGCGCATCCTGTCCCCCTTCGTGGGCGGCGGGTTCGGATCCAAGCTGGGCCTCGGACCGGAGGCCGTCGCCGCCGCCATCGCTTCCGAAAAGCTGGGCCGCCCGGTACGGGTCGTCATGTCGCGGCAGAACGTGTTCGACGCGGTCCTGCGCCGGTCGGAGACCAGACAGAGGGTCCGCCTGGGTGCATCGAAGGACGGGCAGCTGCTGGCGCTCTCCCACGACGACCGGGTGTCCAACCTCGATGGCGAAGGGTTCGCGGAACCGGTCAGCCAGGCATCGCAGTTCCTCTACCGCGCGGACGGCCTCAGTTTCACGCAGACCGTCGCACGCATCGCGGCCACGCCCGCAGGGTCCGTTCGCGCTCCGGGCGAGGCCGTCGGCATGGTGGCGCTGGAAGCGGCCATGGACGAGCTGGCAGACGAACTGGGCGTCGACCCGGTCGAGTTGCGGCTGAACAACCTTCCCGACACCCACCCGATGGACGGGCGCGCCTTCAGCACCCGCCGTCTTGCCGACTGTCTGCAGGACGGCGCGGCGCGGTTCGGCTGGGCGGATCGCTGGACGCGCGGGACGCGCCGCGAGGGGGACTGGCTGATCGGGATGGGCGTCGCCTCGGCCGCCCGCAGCAACATGCTGGTGAAATCGGCGGCACGCGTCCGCCTGCAGGGCGATCGGGCCGTGGTCGAGACCGACATGACCGATATCGGCACCGGCACCTACGCGATCCTGTCCCAGATTGCCGGCGAAATGCTGGGGCTGTCGCCGGACCGGGTCGATGTGCGGCTCGGTGATTCCGACCTGCCGGGGGCCTCCGGCTCGGGCGGATCCTTCGGCGCAAGTTCGGCCGGGTCCGCGACATTTCTGGCGGCGAAGCGGATCCGTCGGGACATCGCTCGCAAGCTGGGCTGTCCGGAAGACGCCCTGACGCTTCAGAACGGACGGGCGCGGGGCGACAACCGCGAGGCCGACTTGTCGGAGCTGATCGACCAAGAGCTTGTCGGCGAAGCGGAGATCGAGGCCGGCAAGACGGACGAGAGCCATTTCTCGGCCGGTTTCGGGGCGCATTTCGCCGAGGTCGCTGTGAATGAATGGACGGGCGAAGTTCGCGTCCGCCGGATGCTGGCCGTCATGTCGATGGGGCGCATCCTCAACGAGAAGACGGCCCGCAGCCAGGCGCTTGGCGGGATGATCTGGGGTATCGGCACGGCGCTGACCGAAGAGGTGCAGAGCGACGCGCGGGACGGACATGTCGTGACCCGCGATCTCGCCAACTATCATGTCCCGTCGCATGCCGACGTGCCCGGAGACATGCAGGTCGTCTTTCTCGAAGAGCGCGACGACTGGGCGAACCCGATCCAGACGAAGGGGATCGGCGAACTCGGCATCTCTGGCGCGGGCGCGGCGGTGATCAACGCGATCTCCCACGCGACCGGGCATCGGACCTACGACTGCCCCGCCTTGCCGGACCGGGTGATCTCGTCGCTTGCGCCTTAAGGCACCCCTTCGAGCAGCCTGGTCTCGGGATTCGATCCCGGACAGGCCGTTCCCCGGTGACGGTCGGGGTGGGTCAGCAATCCGCCTGTCGGGAGTTCAAATTCCGTCCTTCACCGCCTAGCATCCTCTCATGCTGAAGAGCCTGCTTCCCCTCTCCGCCCTTCTGCTGGGTTCCGCCTTCCTGACCTTCGCGGGTGGGGTCAATGCCTTGATCCTTCCGATCCGGGGCGAGATCGAGGGCTTCACAGCCGCTTCCCTCGGCCTGCTCGGCACGGGGTGGGCCATCGGCTACGTGGCGGGCTGCCTGCGCACGCCCGCGCTCGTCGCCCGGGTGGGCCATATCCGGGCTTTCGGCGCGATGTGCGCCATCGCGGCCATCGCCGTCCTGATGTCCCTCGTCGCGATCAGCCCGCAGGTCTGGGTGCCGGTCCGCGCGATCTCGGGGTTCTGTTTCGCCGGGGCGGCCATGATCGTGGAAAGCTGGCTGAACGAGCGGTCCGAGGCGGCCTCGCGCGGGCGGGTCTTCGGCATCTACACGATGGTCAACCTCGCCGCGACCACCGCGGGCCAGCTGGTCCTGACGCTGGGGGACGCGCGCGGGTTCTTCTTCTTCGTGCTGGCGGCGATGGTCTACTGCCTGGCCCTGCTGCCGACGGCGATCAGCGCCACCTCGACGCCGAAGCCGCTGACCCGGGTCTCCCTGAACCTGCCGGCGCTCTGGCGGAACTCGCCCATCGCGGTGGTGGCGGTCTTCATGGTCGGCGTCTCGAACGCCTCCTTCGGAACCCTCGCGGCGGTCTATGGCGCCCGGATCGGGCTGTCGCTGGGCAACATCGCCCTCTTCGCCAGTATCCCGATCCTGGCCGGCGCCGTGGCGCAGGTGCCGGTCGGCATCGCCTCGGACCGCTTCGACCGGCGCAAGGTCCTGATCGCCATCGCCGTCGGCGCCCTCGTCGCGGATGCGCTGTTTCTTGTCCTGGGGCTCACGGGGCCCGCCGTGGTGCTGACCATCTCGGCACTTTTCGGCGCGACGGTCTACGCGATGTATCCCGTGATCGTGGCCCATGCCAACGACCACGCCCGGCCCGGGTCCTTCATCCAGGTCAGCGGTGGCCTGCTCCTGGTCTTCGGGGTCGGGTCGATCGTCGGGCCGGCAAGCGCTGGCTACGCGATGACGGCCTTCGGCGCCGCCGCCCTGTTTGCCGTGACGGGCGCGGCGCATGTCCTTCTCATACTCTACGCGGTCGTCCGGCTCAGGACCGCGCCCGCGGTCGCTCAGGAAAGCAAGGTGCCCTTCCAGGCCAAGCCTCTGGCGCGCGGATCGACACCGGAGACGGCGGCGCTGGCGGCGGATCAGGCCGAGCTGGACGCCGGACTGTCGATCGAACCTGAGCCGGACCGGCCGGCGTAGGACGGGGAATGACCGAACTGGAGTGTCTGACATGGAACCTGCACAGATGCCGTGGCCGGGACGGCCGGGTCGATCCGGCGCGAACCGGGAACTGCCTTGTCGAGCTTCTTGCGGCGCACCCCCCTGACGTCGTGGTCCTGACCGAGGCGGATGCAGAGACCCCGCCTTATGGGGCCGTCCTCGACATGGACCGGATCACCGTCGCGAGCGGCCTGGGGTGGGCCCAGACGGAAGAGAGGCTGCGCTGGGGCCCGGAGAGCCACGGGTTCCTTGGCACCGTGGTGCTGATGGGGCCGCGGATCGAGGTCCTGTCCGGCCATCTCCTCGATTTGCCGGGGCATTATCCGCGAGGGGCCGTCTTCCTGACCGCGCGTGTGGACGGCACCAGGCCCGTCCGCATCGTGGCCACGCACCTTTCCCTCGGCCAGCCCCTCCGGATCGCCCAGATGCGGGCCATCGGCCAGTATCTGGATCGTCAGGAGGCGCTGCCGACCGTCCTGATCGGGGACCTGAACGAATGGCGGCCCTGGGGCGGCCTCGCGTTTTCGGCCCGCGTCTCGGGGCGGGTCCTCAAGGGGCCGGCGCGGCGCAGCTTCCCGTCGGCCCGACCTCTCCTGCCGCTGGATCGGGTTCTGGCGGCGGCAGGAGCGCGGGTGCTGGAGGCCCAGGTGCATCGGCGCCCCGGCCTGGTCGAGGTGTCGGATCACCTTCCGCTCAGGGCCCGTGTCGCCCTGGAGCCCGGCTAGACCCCGCCGTCCCGTGCAGGCGTCCAGCGATGCAGCCAGACGTCGGAGTGGCGGTTCCCTGCCGCGTTCCGCAGGATCAGCCGCAATTCGGCCACCGCGGCGTCGCCCGGCGCGAAGCGGAAGCCGACGCGCAGGTGCTGGCGCTCGGCGATCTCGTAGGCCGAGACGCCGATCACCTCGCCCGCCGTGGTCGTGATGTCCGGGGACAGGCCGGCAAGACCGGCACCTTCGAAGTCGACGATGTACTGCAGCTGTCCCGGCTGGTCGTGGACCCGGCCCGATCGTGTCTGCGCGACAGTGGCGCGGGGCCGGGCAAGGGGGACGGGGGCGGCACCGGTCAGGATGCGGTAGGAGAACCGATAGGTCTCTCCCGCTTCCAGCGGCGCCTCCGGCCGCCAGAAGGCGACGATGTTGTCGAAGAATTCGTCGCCCGTCGGAATCTCGACCAGCATGACGGACCCGGGGCCCCAGTCCGTTCCCGGCGCGACCCAGGCGCTCGGGCGGCGGTGGTAGGCGGCCTCCACGTCCTCGAAATCGGCGAGGTCGCGGGCGGTCTGCATCAGGCCGAAGCCGCGCGGTCCGCGATCGGCGAAGCTCGAGGTCTGCACGGTGGCCGGGTTCGACAACGGCCGCAGGAGCATCTCGCCCGCACCGTTCGCGATGCGAAGCGCGGTGCTGTCGTGGACCCGGGGGCGGAAGTCGTCGGACACCGCGGCCCTGAGCGGCCCCTTGAGGTACATCGAGGTCAGGGGCGCGATGCCCACGTCGGCGATATCGACACGGGGGAACAGCACGAGGTCCACCTCGGTCACCGTGGGCTCGCCCGGGGCGATCCGGAGCCGGGCCACGCCGGTGATCGAGGGACTTTCGATGAGGGCGTCGACCCGGGCCTGCCCGGCCTCTGCCCGGTAGAGCCGAAGCCGGGTGAAGACGGGAAACTCCTCGGGCGCGCCGCCGCCGGTGCCGACGGCCAGCGCCCGGCAGGACAGGCCGTAGAGCGTCTCGCGCGAGACGACGCGGAAATAGCTGGCGCCCTGCGCGACGAAGAACTCGTCCTGCACCCCCGCCTCGCGGAAGTCGGTGCGCAGGCGCATGCCGGAGAAGCCCATGCCGGCGCGCTGATCCTCGGTCATCCGAGGCGGGCCGTCGAAATAGCGGGGCGCGTAGGTAAAGAGGGCCGGGTCGAAGGGCAGGGGCCGGAAGCTGCCGTCCTCGCGCTCGATCTCGACCTGCACCGCGTCGCGGAAGTAGAAGCCGGGCGGCATCAGGTCGGCGCTGACCCCGCCGCCCAGAGGGATGCCGGCGGCGCCACCCTCGGCCGGACGGATCGCGCGGAAGCTGTCGTAGGTCAGATCGTCGAAGGGCGGCGCGAGGCGCATCTTCGGGTCGCGGTGCGGCTGGCGCGAGAGGTCCCTTGCGAGGGTCTCGAAGTCCTCGGGCACGCTCTGGCCAAGCAAGGCCGCCGGCAGCATGGCGGCCGCCGCCGAGCCCGCCAGGAAGGTGCGCCGCCTCATCGCGCCGGGACCTCGGAGTCGAGCCAGGGGGCCAGCCAGGGCGCGGCCAGCAGCGGCCCGGCGATCAGGGTGAGCCAGATCGCCTGCGAAGCATGGTCTCCGCCAAGGACGGCCACGGCGACCAGGGCGGCGCCGGCCAGGGCCTCGATCGTTCCCTGGGGCAGGGGCCGCCTCCGCCGCTCCGCGGGCCGTTTCCAGCCACTGTCCCGCCCGGCCAGCACGGCGCAGACCGACAGCGTCTGGCGCACCATGACCAGCGGCGAGAGGAGCGTGCTGAGCCAGAGCTCCACCGCCATCGCCCTGAGAAACAGGCGCCGCCGCGAGGGTCGGCGGGTCCGCCGACGGAACCGCAGGATCGCGGCCAGCTTCGGCACCAGCAGCAGGGCCAGCGCGCCGGAGAGGACCGGCACCGCCCCCGGGGCCATTCCGGCGGTCAGGAACAGCAGGATCAGCGCCAGCCAGATCGGAGAGGACAGGTAACTTTGCACGCCGGAGGCCAGATGGATCCGGCTTCTGGCATGCAGCCCGCGCGAGAAGAGCGCCCGCAGGTGCTGCAGGTTGCCCTGGCACCAGCGCCGGTCGCGGCGGTGGAAGGTCTCCAGGCTGCCCGGCCCGGCCTCGGAGCTGCCGCGGCTATCGGGCAGGATCTCGACGTGCCAGCCGTCGCGGGCGAGCCAGGCCGCCTCGATGAAATCGTGGCTGAGGAAGTCCCCGCCGTAGGGGGCGGGACCGCTGAGCCGCGGCAGGTGCATCGCGCCGCGGAATGCCGCGAGGCGGATCAGCGCGTTGTGGCCCCAGTAGTTGCCCGCGCTGCCTGCCCAGGCATCGACACCGCGAATGAAGACCGGCCCGGTGAGCCGTGCCGACAGGCGCAGGAGCCGGGCGAAGCGTGTCCCCTCGGGCCGAAGGGCGATGCCGGACTGAAGCAGGCCGAGACGCGGCTGATGCTCCATCCGGTGGCGCATGTGGCGCAGCCGGTCCGCCGTCATCTCGCTGTCGGCGTCCATGACCAGCATCGACTGGTAGGGCGCGCCACTCTGTTCGATCCACTCCGCCAGGTTGCCGGGCTTGCGGCGGATGTTCACGGCGCGGCGGCGGTAGCGGACCTTGCCGGCCTCGATCAGCGGTGCGAGAGCGCGGGTCTCGACCGGGGCCGCGGGGCCCGAGGTGTCGGAGAGGAGCCAGATGTCCGTGGTCGTGAGCGCGCCCTGCCGGTCGAGGTCGCGGTGCATCGCGGCCACGCGCCGGGCAATCTGCTCGGGGTCCTCGCCGCAGACCAGGAAAAGGACGGCCGTCCGCTCCGCCGGGTGCCAGTCCGGTGGGGCCCCGCCGTCCTGCGGGCGGGGGTCCATGAGGCCGATGAGAGCGGTCGCCGCCGCGGCAGAGACCCAAAGCGTGTTGAGCGCGAAGAGCGTCACCAGCAGCAGGTCGAGCGCCTCGAGCGGGGCGAGAACGGCGATCAACCCGGCGACGAGCGGGATCGACAGCCCGAGGGTGACGGCAAGGAAGGCCGGAAACGCCCGAGCCCCCCGCGAGGGCGCGGCGTTCTCGGACCACCCGGCGGCGCTGCGGTATGCGACCGTCCCGCCTGCCGTCATCGCGGTTCGGCTCTCGGGCCCCACATCCGCTGGAACACCCCGTCCCGGTCGATCAGGCCGTGCTTGAGTGCGGCGCCGATATGCAGGGCGATGAAGGCCACCAGCACGAAGCGGACGGTGGAGTGGATCCATTGCGCCGTCTCGGCGAGGTCGTCCGACCGGGGCACGAGCGAGGGGACGCCAAGGGCATCCAGCGTCTCGACCGGAAAGCCGCCGGCCTTGACCCGGATGTAGCCCGAGATCGCCATGGTCAGCAGCAGGACGTAAAGCGCGCCGTGGCTGACCGCCGCAGCCTGCTTCTGCCAGGCGGGCAGGGTGGCCGGAAGGGGCGGCACGGTGGTGGTGGCTCTCACGACAAGCCGCGCGATGACCAGCAGCAGGATCACGACGCCCACGTTCTTGTGGAAGATGAAGAGCGCGTCCTGGACCGGCCGCGCCAGTCCCTCGGTCTGCATGGCGACCCCGACCGGCAGGGTGGCGAGCACGACGAGGGCCGTGACCCAGTGCAACCAGCGCGAGGCGGCCGGATATCCCTGTCTCTTGCTCGTGCCCTCGATCATTGTGATCCGCTCCGCGCCCTGGGGTCGAACAAGGGTGCGTGATCGCAGCCCGAATTGGCAAGCTTGACCGGTTCATTTTCTTGTATAGCTGGCGTCTGATGAAACAATTGCTCGTGAATGTGACAGCGTGCCTGGGCCGGTTCGGCGAAGACCCGGCGCTGTCGCGATTGCGGGTGGAGTTCCTTCTCGCGCTGCTTGCCGGCGCCGGGATCCTCCGGGTCGTTGGCGGCGGTCTCGGACCCGCGGCCGGCCAGTCGCTCGGCTGGGCCCTCTACGGTGTCGGTACCGTCCTCGCGGCAGCGGCGATGCACAGGAGCTATCCGCATTTCGAGTTCGGGCTGTGCAACCTGATCACCATGACCCGCCTGGCGCTGACCGCCAGCCTGGCCATGCTCCTCGGAGTCGGAGCCCCGCTGCCTGCCGAGGTGATGTGGCTCGGCTTCGCGGTTGCGGTCACGGCCCTCCTGCTCGACGGGGTCGACGGGTGGGCGGCGCGGCGGGCCGGGCTGGCCTCCCGGTTCGGGGCCGGCTTCGACATGGAGGTCGATTCGCTCTTCGCTCTGGTGCTCGCGGTCCTCGCCTACCAGAGCGGGCAGGCGGGTCTCTGGGTGCTGGCGCTGGGACTGCCGCGCTACCTGTTCCAGGCGGCCGGCCTGGTCTGGCCGCGGCTGACCGGCTCCCTGCCCGAGAGGTTCAGCCGCAAGGCCGTCTGCGTCCTGCAGATCGGTACGCTCGTGGCTTTTCTCGTCCCCATCCTGCCGCAGGCCCTTCTGACGGTGGCGGCCGCGGTGTCCGCCGCCGCGCTGATCTGGTCCTTTGCGCTGGATATCCGCCATCTGACGCGTGCCGCTTCCTGATGGCCGCCCCGCGCAGTCAGGGGCGCCTTGGTGCGGCGCTCGGCCCGATCCTCGCCGCGGCCGTGCTTTACCTCGGTCTTGGCCTGCCGAACCATCCTGCGGCGCTGGCACCGGACATCCTGCTGGTCATGCCGCTCGAATGGCCGGTGATCCTGCTTGGCCTTGCGGTCCTGCCGCCAGGGCGGTCCGTCACACGGTTCGTGCGGCTGGCGTTCGTGGCGGTCCTTACCCTTATCACCCTGCTGAAGCTGGCCGATTTCGGGACGTTCTCGGCCTACAACCGGGGGTTCAACCCGCTGGTCGACCTGCACCTGATTCCCGCTGCCTGGAACCTCGGCTCCGGTGCGCTGGGCACCGGCAGGGCGGTGGCGGTCGTCGCAGGGCTGGGTCTGGTGATCGGCCTGCTGGTCTGGGCCCTCTGGTGGGCGACGGGGCAGTGGGCCCGGCTGTCCCCGCGCGGCCTCTGGCGCGGTCTGGGCACCGCGGCGCTCGTGCCCCTGACCGCCCTCGCCGTGGCCGAGATCGGACAGGCGATGCGGGTCTGGACCCTGCCGCCCCCGGTCCCCGCCAACATCCCCGGCGCCGCCTTCACCGCGCGGGTCGCGGTGGAGCGGGTGCAGATGGTGCGACAGACCGCTGCCCGCCTGGCCGAATTCCGCCTCGCCGCCCGGACCGACAGCTTCGCCGGGGCCGGCCCTCTGCTGGACCGGATCGGCCAACGGGACATTCTGCTGACCTACATCGAAAGCTATGGCGCCTCGAGCCTGACCAACCCGCGCTATGCCCCGACGCATCTGGACACGCTGGCGGCGATCGAGGCGGACCTCGAGGACCGGGGCCTTTCCATGCGGTCCGGCTGGCTGGAAGCGCCGATCTTCGGAGGGCAGAGCTGGCTGGCGCATGCGACCCTGTCGAAGGGCCTCTGGATCCCCGACCAGCGGACCTACGGCGCGGCACTGGTCAGCGGCCGGAGATCCCTGTTCCACATCGCGCAGGACAGCGGGTTCGAGACCGTGGCCGTGATGCCCGCCATCACGCTCGACTGGCCGGAATCGGAGTTCATGGGATTCGACCGGATCTACACGGCCGTGGACCTCGGCTACCGGGGGCTGCCGTTCAACTGGGTCACGATGCCGGACCAGTTCACCCTGTCCGCCGTGGATCGGCTGCTGTTGCAGGGCGAACCGGGTGCGGACCGTCCGCCGGTCTTCGCCCAGGTCGCGCTCATTTCCTCCCACGCGCCCTGGACGCCGGTGCCGAAGGTGATCGACTGGGAAACCATCGGCGACGGACGCGTCTTTGACGAGGTGGCGCAGTCGGGCGACCCGCCGGAAGTGGTCTGGATGGACCAGGATCGGGTGCGCGACCAGTTCCGGCAGGCGATCGACTACAGCC
>JAMWZF010000279.1 GCA_024304875.1 Paracoccaceae bacterium | reverse complement strand
GACATATCCGCTGGGCCGGTCCGGTCAATCATTGGTGCCCGGATTGCGGTGTTCTACCGCGCCCAGCGCATCCGCGAGCCGGTGACTTGCCGATCCGGGACGCAGCGGTTTCGGCTGGCTGTCGTCGGGTGCCCAGCCGGTCAGCAGGACGATGTCGAAGGTCGCCTTGATCCGCCCGTCCGGCGCGGCGTGACGCTCGGCATAGAGTCGCGCGGCCTCCAGCAGAACCGCCCGGCGGGTCGGGTGACGCAGCCGGTGATGAAGGGCGTTCGTCTCTCCCATGGCCCGCAGGTCCCGCATCAGGTGCAGCGGGGTCTGGTACCGGACCGTGAGGGTCATCTGGTCCGCCACCGGCAGGTTCAGCCCGGCGCGCTGGATCAGCCCGCCCAGGTCCCGGACCTCGCCCATCGGCGCGATCCGCGGCGAGAGGCCGCCGGTCACCCGCGTTTCGGCTTCGGTCAGGCAGCTTCGCAGTTCCGTCAGCGTCTGTCCGCCGAAGAGGGCGCCGATGAAGAGACCGTCCGGGCGCAGTGAATGGCGGCACTGGACGATCTGGCCGACCGGGTCCGCTGCCCAGTGAAGGGCCAGGACGTGCAGCGCCAAATCGTGGGCGCCGGGAGTGAGGCCGAGGATGTCATCGTCGGGAACGATCACCGCCTCCGGCAGGCGACCGTGCCACGGTTCTGGCCATCCGGTCACGATCGCGGGCGTGGTAAACCGCCTGTTAACCTCTTCCAGTCTTTCCTCGAGTTCGGCCGCGACCGCCTCGTGCAGGAACAGCGCCGGGCCGTCCGGCAGGCTCCGGGCGCGGGCGCGGTGCGCCTCGAGGGCGGAGCGGTCGAAGATCAGGGGTGGCCCGTCGGTCATGCCCTGCGATGTAGGGGAGCCAAGGCCATGTTGCCAGCGATGATCCGGGCCATCTATCCGCCCTCCTGCATGGGATGCGGTGCGCCGGCGGAGCGGGAACACGCCCTCTGCGGACCCTGCTGGCGGGACACGCCGTTCATCGTCGGACTGGTCTGCGACGCCTGCGGGGCGCCCTTGCCGGGAACGGGCGAGGGAACGGAGGGCCTGATGTGCGACGACTGCCTCCAGGTCGCCCGGCCCTGGGACAGAGGGCGCGCGGCGCTGGTCTACCGGGACACCGCGCGCCGTTTCGTCCTGCGCCTGAAACATGGCGACCGGACGGAACTGGCGCGGCCCCTTGCCGCATGGATGGCCGCCGCGGCGCGGCCGCTGATCGGCACGGCGCCGGTCATTCTCGTTCCGGTGCCCTTGCACAGGGGGCGCCTGTTTTCGCGCCTGTACAACCAGTCGGCTCTGCTGGCGAAGGAGATGGCCCGCAGCCTGCATCAGGCCGCCCTTGTCGACGGGCTGGTGCGGACGCGCAGGACGCCGTCTCTTGGCGGTCTGAGCCGGGACGATCGGTTCCGGACCTTGCAGAACGCATTCGCCGTCCCGCCCCGCCGCGCCGCTCGGATCGAGGGGCAGGACATCCTCCTCGTCGACGACGTGATGACCAGCGGCGCAACCCTCGCCGCCTGCACCGAGGCGCTTCATGCCGCCGGCGCAGCCCGGGTTTGCGTGGTGACACTGGCCCGGGCGACGAAAGGTGACTAGGTTCGGTCTCTGACAGCAGGAGACCGGACAATGGCCAAGATCGAAATCTACACGACGCCCATCTGCGGGTTCTGCCACGCGGCAAAGCGTCTGCTGACCCAGAAGGGCGCCGAGTTCACCGAGATCGACGTGATGCGCGATCCGGGCCGCAAGGCCGAGATGATGCAGCGCGCCAACGGCGGACGGACCGTCCCGCAGATCTTCATCGACGATACCCACGTCGGCGGGTGCGACGAGCTCTACGACCTCGACCGCGCGGGAAAGCTGGACTCGATGCTGAACGCGGCATGAAGGTCGCCCTCTGCCAGATGACCTCGTCCGACGTGCCGGCGGACAACGCCCGCGCGGCGGCGGCATGCGTGTCAGAGGCGGCGGCAAAGGGCGCGGACCTGGTCTGCACACCGGAAGTGACGAATTGCGTCAGCCAATCCCGAAGCCGACAGACGGAGGTCCTGCGGCGCGAGGAGGAGGACGAAACCCTATCCGCGGTCCGCGACGCCGCGGTCTCCAGCGGGGTCTGGGTCGCGTTGGGCTCCGTCGCGGTGAAGACGGAGGACCCGGACGGCCGTTTCGCGAACCGGTCGCTCCTGATCTCGCCCGAGGGGCAGGTCGCGGCGCGCTACGACAAGATGCACATGTTCGATGTGACGGTGTCCGAGACCGAGAGCTACCGCGAAAGCGCCGGCTATCGCCCCGGTGCCCGTGCGGCGCTCGCCGAGACGCCGTTCGCGAGGATCGGCCTCACCGTCTGCTATGACCTGCGGTTCCCCTATCTCTACCGGACCCTCGCCAAGGCCGGGGCCGAGGTGATCCTGGTTCCCTCCGCCTTCTCTCCCGTGACCGGCGCCGCCCATTGGGAGCCGCTGCTTCGCGCCCGCGCGATCGAGACCGGCTGCTATGTCGTCGCTGCTGCCCAGACCCGCGAACACCCGGCGACCTCGGGCAAGCCGCGCAGCACCTACGGCCATTCCATGGTCGTCGCGCCCTGGGGCGAGGTTCTGCTGGACGCGGGGACCGACCCCGGCCTTCACCTCGTCGACATCGACCTGACCGCCGTGGCCGAGTCGCGGCGCCGGATCCCCTCGCTCACCCACGATGTCGCCTTCGAGGGACCCTAGGCGGTGGCAGGACCCGCAGACGCCCTTTCGGTCGCGCTTTTCAGCGAGATCCTGACGATCGAGCAGCTGGCCCGGCAAAGCGTCGCCCGGGTCCTGCCCAAGGGGATGGAGCTGTCGCAGTTCGCGGTGCTGAACCACCTCGCCCAGACCGGGATGGAGCGGACGCCGGCGCAACTGGCCCGGTCCTTTCACCTGACCAAGGGCGCGATGACCAATACCCTGGGCAAGCTGCAGTGGGCCGGCTGGGTTCACGTCCGTCCCGATTGGGACGATGCAAGGCGCAAGCTGGTCTCGATCTCGCCCGCCGGCCTGTCCGCACGGAACGCGGCCCTGGAGCGGATCACGCCCCTGATTTCCGAAGTGGTCGACACCGTTGGCGCCGACAAGGTGCGCGCCGCCTTGCCGGTCCTGCGCGAATTGCGTCAGAAGCTGATGCCGGAGTGATGTTCCGATCCCTCTGCCTCGAGACCGACAGGGCGGCGATGGCCGGGGTGTCCGAGTACGAGGACAGGGGCGTCTACGTGGTCACCCGGACCCCGTCAGAGCCTGACTACTGGTACGGCAATGCACTTACGTTCCGGGACGGGAGGGTCGATATTCCCGCGCAGACCGCCCTCTTCCGTGAGGTATTCCCCGGCGCGTCCCACATCCTGCTGCAATGGGACGTCCCCGACATGGACCCCGCCCCCTTGCGTGAGGCTCTCAAGGGCACCGGAATGTCGCTCGATGCGGTCGAGGTCCTGTCCCGGGTCGGTCCGCCCCAGGGAGCTCCGCTGCCTGGCGGGCTGGAGATCCGGCGGCTTGGCGGCGATGCCGACTGGCGGGCCGTGGCCGACCTGCAGTTCGAGGTCGGGCTGGAAGATGCCGCGGATCCCGGGAAATACCGCGCCTTCGTCGATGCCCGCTTCGCCACCAAGCGGCGGCAGATGGAGGCAGGGCTGGGCGCGCGATTTGCCGTCTGGGATGGCGACCGGCCGGTGGCCGACATGGGCGTCGTCCTGATGGATGACCTGGTCCGCTATCAGGACGTGGCGACGCGGGCCAGCCACCGGCGGCGCGGACTGTGTGCCGCGCTGCTGGCGCATGCCGGGGGATGGGCCGAGGCGCAGCGGCCCGGCGCGACCCAGGTCATCGTCGCCGATGCCGACAGCGCAGGCGGACGGGTCTACAAACGGGCGGGTTTCGCTTTGGCAGAGACTGTTCTGGCCGCGATCAAGCGCGGCACCTAGGCCGGCTTCACCGCCGCGGTGACGTAGTTCACGCTGAGGTCCCGGTCGGAGATCGACCAGTCCCACGACAACGGGTTGAAGACGTATCCCTTGCGGTCGACGGGGTTCAGCCCGGCGCGGGAGAGCAGGTCGAACAGTTCATCGGGGGTGATGAACTTGGACCATTCGTGCGTTCCCTTCGGCAGCCAGCGCATGACCCACTCGGCCCCGACGATGGCCATGGCGAAGCTTTTGGGGTTGCGGTTGATCGTGGAACACAGGTGCAGACCCCCCGGCTTCAAGAGATCGGCGCAGGCGGTCAGGTAGGCCAGCGGATCGGCGACGTGTTCGACGACTTCCATGTTCAGGACGACGTCGAACTGCTCGCCCGCCGCGGCCATCGCCTCGGCCGTGGTGTGCCGGTAGTCGATGTCGAGGCCGGATTGCTCGGCGTGCAGGCGGGCGACGGGGATGTTCCGCTCGGCGGC
>JAMWZF010000278.1 GCA_024304875.1 Paracoccaceae bacterium | reverse complement strand
GGCCAGGGGATCTCGGGGGCGTCCGCGACGGTCGAGCGGGTGTAGTAATTGACCCCGAGGAAGTCGATCGGGGCCGAAATCGCGGCCATGTCGTCCTCCCACCCCGCGGGCATGTGGGGGGCAAAACCCTCCAGCGCCTCTTCGGGATAGGTGCCCTTCGACACCGCCTCGATGAACCAGCGGTTGAAGATCGCGTCCTGCCGGGCCGCGGCGGCGGTGTCCTCGGCGCTGTCGCTGGCGGGGTTGGAATGCTCGAAGTTCAGCACGATCCCGCAGTTGTCCATGCCGAGGCCGCGCAGCACCTCGAGCGCCGCGCCATGGCCCTTCAGGACGTGGTGCATCGCGCGCGAGGCGGCGCGGATGTCGCGCAGGCCGGGGGCGTGGTGGCCGAGGAAATTGGAGAGGAAGGCGACGCACCAGGGTTCGTTGATCGTGGCGATGGAATGGACCCGGTCGCCGATGCGCCTGGTGATCACTTCGGTGTAGTCGGCCAGCCAGCCGGCGACATCCGGGTTGGTCCAGCCGCCGAGGTCGGCAAGGGCCGAGGGCATTTCCCAGTGGTAGAGCGTCTGGAAGGGCTTCAGCCCACGCTCGAGGATGCCGTCCACCAGGCGGTCGTAGAAATCGAGGCCCTCGGCGTTCGGCGTGCCGCGCCCCTCGGGCAGGACCCGCGCCCAGGAGGTGGAGAAACGGTAGGCGTCGAGGCCCGCGTCCTTCAGGAGGTCGAGGTCGGCCTCCCAGCGGTGGTAGTGGTCGCAGGCGACCGCGCCGTCCTCGGCCCGGATCACGTTGCCGGGGGTGGCGGCGAAGGTGTCCCAATGGGTCGAGCCTGCGCCGCCGAAGGAATGGCCCTCGATCTGGTAGGCGGCGGTGGCGGCGCCGAAGAGGAAGCCGTCGGGAAAGTCGGAGCGCGTGAAGTCCATGCGGGGGGCCTTTGTCGGAGGGGTCACTGCGGCGCGGGGCCGGTCGACAGGCCGACCGTCAGTTCCGCTTCGAGAAGCTCTTGCACCACGGGGGCGGAGGGGTCCACGATTCGGTCGATCAGCACCTGCGCCACCCGCTGTCCCGCCATCCGGACCGAGGAGCGCACGGCGGTGAAGACCGGCACCGCGCCGTCGCCCTTGAGGTAGGACAGGGCGTCGTCGTGGGTGATGACCGACACGTCGCGCCCCATGACGAGCCCGCGCGACTCGATCGCCCGGCGCACGCCCAGGGCCGAGATGATCGACGAGACGACGAAGGCCGTCGGCGGATCGGGGCGGGCCAGCATGGCCGCGGCGGCGCCGTGGCCGTAGGGCTCGGTCATGTCGTCCGAGGTCATCAGGGCCGGGTCGGGCGCGATCCCCCGTTCGATCAGCGCCGCCTCGTAGCCCTGCCGCCTGCGGTGGGCGAAATCCAGCGCCTCGACCCCGTTGATCAGCCCGATCCGCCGGTGGCCGAGGTCGAGCAGAAAGGAGGTCGCCCGATGAAAGGCGCGGCGGTTGTTCACGTCGACGTAAGGGTAGGGCGCGGTGTGGCCGGTGGCGCGGCCGTGCACGACGTAGGGAAGGCCCAGTTCCTCGAGCAGGGGCAGACGCGGGTCCGACATCCGGGGGCCGTGGACCACGATGCCGTCGACGATGCCGCGGGCGCGGAACGACCGGTAGACGGAGTCCTCGCTGCGGCTGGGCGAGACGACCGACAGCAGCATCTCGTAGCCGTGCTCGGCGTAGGTCTCGCCGGCGCCGGCGATGAAGTCCCCGAAGATCGGGTTCACCATGTCATGGCTGGCCGAGGTGGGTATCACGTGCCCGATCGACATCGACCGCCCGGTGGCAAGGCCCTGGGCCCGGGTATTGGGGCTGTAGTTATGGGCGCGGGCGGCGGCCAGGACACGGGCGCGCGTGAGTTCCGAGACCTCCGGATAGCCGTTCAGCGCCCGGCTCACCGTCGTCTGGCTGAGGCCCAGCTCCTGCGAGAGTTCCTTGAGGTTCATGGGTCGGGTCGGTCCGTGCAGGGCAGCCAAAGCGCTTTCAAATACCACGTAAAGCTATCGCCGCCACGCGCCCGCGTCAAAAGGTCAGAAAAGGCGACCCAATTGCTGCACCTGCGAAAACATCAAGGAAAACGATAGTTTGAGCGCAGCCACATTGACACCGGGCAATGAATGCGCGACGGTCGGCAGCGTCCAAAGCGCTTTGAGGCGATTCCCCATTGCGCGCCTGCTGAAACCTGCGTTCACTTGGAAAAAAGACGCATCTGGGAGGATACTCATGAAAACCACTTATCTCGCGTCCGTGGCGGCCATCGCGCTGTCTGCGGGCATGGCCCATGCCGAGGCGCATCTCGTGTTCGCCCCCGGCGAAGGCGACTTCAGCTGGGACGCCTACGAGGAATACGCGGCCAACGCGCCCGACCTCAGCGGCCAGTCCGTCACCATCTTCGGCCCCTGGCTCGCGCCCGAGGACGACATCTTCCGCTCGGCCGTGGCCTACTTCGAGGACGCCACCGGCGCCGAAGTGACCTACACCGGCTCGGACGGCTTCGAGCAGCAGATCGTCATCGACGCCGAGGCCGGCTCGCCCCCCAACATCGCCGTCTTTCCACAGCCGGGCCTGGCCGCCAACCTCGCCGCCCAGGGTCTGCTGACCCCGCTGGGCGAGGACATGGCCTCCTGGGTTGCCGAGAACTACGCCGCCGGCGACAGCTGGGTCGACCTCGGCACCTATGCCGACGCCGAGGGCAACGACCAGTTCTACGGCTTCTTCTACAACGTGAACGTCAAGTCGCTCGTCTGGTACGTGCCCGAGAACTTCGAGGACGCGGGCTACGAAGTGCCCGAGACGATGGAAGACCTGATCGCGCTCTCCGAGCAGATCGTCGAGGACGGCGAGACGCCCTGGTGCATCGGCCTCGGCTCCGGCGCCGCGACCGGCTGGCCGGCGACCGACTGGGTCGAGGACATCATGCTGCGCACCCAGTCCCCCGAGGATTACGACGCCTGGGTCACCAATGACCTCGCCTTCAACGACCCCAAGGTCGTCGAGGCGATCGAGACCTTCGGCATGTTCGCCAAGAACGACGACTGGGTCTCGGGCGGCGCGGCCGCGGTGGGCTCCACCGACTTCCGCGACAGCCCGACGGGCCTCTTCTCCTCGCCGCCGCAGTGCTACATGCACCGCCAGGCCTCCTTCGCCACTGCCTTCTTCCCCGAAGACGTGGTGCCGGGCGAGGACGCCGACTTCTTCTACTTCCCGTCCTTCGCGGAGAAGGATCTCGGCAACCCGGTCCTGGGCGGCGGCACGCTGATGGCGATCACCGACCCCAATGACGCGACCATGGCCTTCATGGAGTTCCTGCAGCAGCCGATCGCCCACGAGGTGATGATGGCCCAGACCGGGTTCCTGACGCCCCACACCGGCGTGAACCTCGATGCCTACGCCACCCCGGTCCTGCGCGGCCAGGGCGAGATCCTGCTCGACGCGACCACCTTCCGCTTCGACGGCTCCGACCTGATGCCGGGCGCGATCGGCGCCGGGTCCTTCTGGACCGGCATGGTGGACTTCGTCGGCGGCGACAGCGCCGAGGACGTGGCCACGTCGATCCAGGAAAGCTGGGACGCGATCAAGTAAGGATCGTCGGGAGACGGCCGGCGCGCCTCGGGCGCCCGGTCGGGACGATCACCGGGCGGGCCCCGCAGATCGCGGGGCCGGCCCGACCTGAAAACGGGGAGGGGGCCGCCATGCATCCGGCACTACTGGGCATTCTGACCATCGCGATCGGTGTCGGCGGCTGCGTCGGATACTTCTACGGCGCGAACGTCTTCCTCGACCGCGTGGTGTTCCCCGGCAAGGGACCCAACGCCGGGCGCAACATCAACCGCGCGAACATGATCCGGCCCTGGATCTTCCTGTTCCCTGCGCTCTTCGCCCTCGGCCTCTACCTCATGTACCCAGTGATCGAGACGCTTCGGCTCTCCGTCACCGACCGGCTGCCGGGTGGGCGCTCCGAATTCGTCGGCCTCGACAACTACGCCCAGATGTTCGGCGAGGACAAGTTCTGGGAGGCGGTGCGCAACAACATCCTCTGGCTGATCTTCGTGCCCGCCGCCTCGACCGCCTTCGGCCTGCTCGCCGCCCAGCTGACCGACCGGCTGGCCTGGGGCAACATCGCCAAGTCCATCGTCTTCATGCCCATGGCCATCTCGATGGTCGGCGCGAGCGTGATCTTCAAGCTGGTCTACGAGGCCCGCCCCGAGGACGTGGCGCAGATCGGCATCCTCAACCACATCAACGTCAACTGGTTCGGCGGCGAGGTGCAGCAATGGCTGCAGATCCCGTTCTGGAACAACTTCTTCCTGATGATCGTGCTGATCTGGATCCAGACCGGCTTTGCCATGGTGATCCTTTCTGCGGCCCTGCGCGGCATCCCCGAGGAAACTGTCGAGGCCGCCATCG
>JAMWZF010000277.1 GCA_024304875.1 Paracoccaceae bacterium | reverse complement strand
AGGAGCAACGCCTGCTGGGCTACCGCGCGGAATACCGCCGCGACGGCCAACCGATCATCATCAGCGTGGCGCAGGACTACACACCGGTTCTCGACAGCTTCGCCCGCGTGCGGCTGAGCGGTCTGGGCCTGGTGGGCTTCGCCCTGCTCGCCCTGCTGCTGGCCAGCATCACCATCCGGATGCTGATGGGGTACGACCATTTCTGGGCGCCGGACTGGCTGCGCCGGCGCGAGATGGACAAGGACCGGGTCGAGAAGTCCCTCGACTGGCTGAAGCCGATCACCCACCGGATCGACGCCACCCTGCACGAGCGGCTGAAGCCGCTGGCGGGGGACGCGGCACGCAAGGCGGCCTGCGTCGTGATCCTCGCCCTGCTCCTGACGGTGCCGCCGCTGGAGCTGGTCCCCTTCGCCACCTCGGGCCCGATGATCGTGATCTCGATGTTCGGCCTCGCCATGCTGTTCCGGGACGGTCTGCTCATGCTGATCGGCTTCGTCGGCGCGGTGCTGGCGGCAGGCGGCGGCCTCTGGGCCTGGCTGGCGGGCTGACTGCCCGATTTGCGGGCATCGGCCTGCGGCGGCCCGCCCCGGAATAATTTACCATTTGGTCAAAAACTGAATCCGTGCCAGCATCCCCGGGCAAGCCAGCCAGGGAGAGCCCATGACCAGCCCCTTCGCCCCCGGAATCGTGTCCGGCCGACTGACGCCCGACGACCTTGCCCGGAACTTCGGCGACCTGCATCCGCCGCTGGACGCGCACGAGGCGCATGTCGCGGCGGACCGCTGCTATTTCTGCTACGACGCGCCCTGCGTGACCGCCTGCCCCACGGGCATCGACATCCCCCTGTTCATCCGCCAGATCGCCACCGGCCAGCCCGAGGCCGCGGGCAAGACGATCTTCGACAGCAACATCCTCGGCGGCATGTGCGCCCGCGTCTGCCCGACCGAGGAGCTGTGCGAGGAGGTCTGCGTCCGCGAGGTGGCCGAGGGCAAGCCGGTCGAGATCGGCCGGCTTCAGCGCTACGCCACCGACAGCGTGATGGCGACGGGCCGTCAGCCCTATGTCCGTGCCGAACCGACCGGGAAGCGCATCGCCGTCGTGGGCGCCGGTCCCGCCGGCCTCGCCTGTGCCCATCGCCTCGCGATGAAGGGCCATGACGTGACCATCTTCGAGGCGCGGGACAAGCCCGGCGGCCTCAACGAATACGGCATCGCCGCCTACAAGACGCCGGGCGGTTTCGCCCAGGCCGAGGTGGAGTGGCTGCTGACCATCGGCGGCATCACCATCCAGAACGGCAAGGCCCTTGGCGCCGACCTGACGCTGGAGGCGCTGCAAGCGGAGTATGACGCCGTCTTCCTCGGCATGGGCCTCGGCGGGGTGAACGCCCTCGCCGTCGACGGCGCGGACCTGCCCGGCGTCGGCCCGGCGGTGCAGTTCATCGCCGACCTGCGCCAGAGTCCGGACAAGGGCGCCCTCGCCGTGGGCCGCAACGTGGTGGTGATCGGCGGCGGGATGACCGCCATCGACGCCGCCGTGCAGTCCAGGCTGCTGGGCGCCGAGAACGTCACCATCGTCTACCGGCGCGGCCGCGAGGCGATGTCGGCCAGCACATGGGAACAGGACCTCGCCGCGTCCAAGGGCGTGCGCATCCTGACCCACGTCCAGCCCCTTGCCGTGCATGGCACGGGCGGCGCGGCCGAGATCGAGCTGGAATACACCTCGGACGTGGGCGGCAAGCTCACGGGGACCGGAGAGACCTTCCGCCTGCCCGCCGACCAGGTGCTTCAGGCCATTGGCCAGAAGCTCGCCGGAGAGACCGGGCTGACCCTCGAGGGCGGCAAGATCGCCGTGACCGGGCCGGGCCGTACCTCCTTGGACGGCGTCTGGGCCGGCGGCGACTGCGCCCTTGGCGGCGACGACCTGACCGTGACCGCGGTGGCCGAGGGCCGGGACGCGGCTGAGGACATTCATTCCAAGCTGATGGCGGAGGGCTGAGACATGGCCGACCTGACGACCGACTTCCTGGGCATCAAGAGCATCAATCCCTTCTGGCTGGCCTCGGCCCCGCCCACGGACAAGGAATACAACGTCCGCCGCGCCTTCGAGGCCGGCTGGGGCGGCGTGGTGTGGAAGACGCTGGGCTCCGAAGGACCGCCGGTGGTGAACGTGAACGGCCCCCGCTACGGCGCGGTCTACGGCGCGGACCGGCGGCTGCTCGGCCTCAACAACATCGAGCTGATCACTGACCGGGACCTCTACGTGAACCTCGAAGAGATCAGGCGCGTGAAGGCGGATTATCCTGACCGCGCCGTGATCGTGTCGATCATGGTCCCCTGCGAGGAGGATGCCTGGAAGGCGATCCTGCCGCTGGTGGAAGAGACCGGCGCCGACGGGATCGAGCTGAACTTCGGCTGCCCGCACGGGATGTCCGAGCGCGGCATGGGCTCCGCCGTGGGCCAGGTCCCCGAGTACATCCAGATGGTGACCGAGTGGTGCAAGAAGTACTACTCCAGGCCCGTCATCGTGAAGCTGACGCCCAACATCACCGACATCCGCAAGCCCGCCGCGGCGGCCCATGCGGGCGGGGCGGACGCGGTGTCGCTGATCAACACGATCAACTCCATCACCTCGGTCGACCTCGACCTCATGGCGCCGCAGCCGACGATCGACGGCAAGGGATCGCACGGCGGCTACTGCGGCCCGGCGGTCAAGCCGATCGCGCTGTCGATGGTGTCCGAGATCGCGCGGGCCGAGGAGACCCGGGGGATGCCGATTTCGGGCATTGGCGGGATCACGACCTGGCGCGACGCGGCGGAGTTCATGGTCATGGGCTGCGGCACCGTGCAGGTCTGCACCGCTGCGATGACCTACGGCTTCAAGGTCGTGCAGGAGATGGCGGCGGGCCTGTCGCAGTGGATGGACGAGAAGGGCTATGCCTCGACCGCCGATTTCGTCGGCGCGGCGGTGCCCAACGTCACCGACTGGCAGTACCTCAACCTCAACTACGTCACCAAGGCCCGGATCGACCAGGATCTCTGCATTTCCTGCGGCCGCTGCTATGCCGCCTGCGAGGACACCTCGCACCAGGCGATCTGGATGCACGAGGGCCGGGTGTTCGAGGTGAACGACGCCGAATGCGTCGCCTGCAACCTCTGCGTCGACGTCTGCCCGGTCGAGGACTGCATCACGATGGAGCGGCTGCCCGGCGGCACGGTGGATGCCCGGACCGGCAAGGTGGTGTCGGACGAGTACGCCAACTGGACCACCCATCCCAACAACCCGATGGCCCGGGCCGCGGAGTGATCGAAGGGCTCGACCATATCAACATCCGCACGGCCCGGCTGGACGAGATGATCGCCTGGTACGGGGAGGTGCTGGAGATGCATCCGGGCCCGCGGGCGGCCTTCGATTTTCCGGGCGCCTGGCTCTATGCCGGGGATCGTGCGGTCGTTCACCTGGTCGGCGTCGCGTCCGCGCCCACCGATCCCGGCACCGACCTCAAGCTGGAGCATGGCGCCTTTCGGGCGACGGGATACGCCGCCTTCCTGTCACGGCTGGAGGCGCGGGGCGAGGCCTACCGGGTCTCGAAGGTGCCCGGCCTGCCGGTGGTGCAGGTGAACGTCTGGGACCCGGACGGCACCCACCTGCACATCGACTTCGACGCGGCCGAGGTGGACCCGGGCGACGACGCCTGAGGCCCTACCAGCCGTCCTCGATCACCATGCGGTCCTCGGGCACGCCCATGTCCTTCAGCGCATCGCGCATCGCGTCGACAAAGCCGCCCGGCCCGCAGATGTAGTAGGGCTGGCCCGCGTCGGGGGCGAGCTCCTCGAGCGCCGCCTTGTCCAGCTTGCCCTTGCGATGCCCGGTATCGTCCTGGTCGGTGATGAGGTGGATCGGCGTGACCCCGGCCATGCTGTCCCAGGTCTCCTTCAGGATGATGTCGGCGTCGGTCTTGTTGGAGAAGACGAGGGTGTCGCCGGCGGTCCCCTCGCGCTGGTGCTTCTTGAGGATCGCGATGAAGGGCGTGATGCCGGCCCCGGCGGCGAGGAAGGTGCCCGGTCCGTGATCGGTGATCGCGCCGAAGGGATCCGCGGCCTCGGCGATGTCGGCGACGGTCAGACCGGGGACGTGCTGGGTGACGCCGTCGTGGTCCGGGTAGCTCTTGATCACGAACTCCAGCGTCGGATCGCCCGGCTGGGAGATCATGGTGAAGGGCCGGCCCTCGCCCTTGATGCCGTCCTTCTGGAAGGCGAGCTCGGTCGCCTGGCCGGGCTGAAAGTCGAATTCCGGCGGGCGGTTGAAGGTGAGGTGGTGGGTGTCGTGGGTGACGGGTTCGATGGCCTGGAGGACGAGGGTATGGGGCATGACGGGGCTCCTTCGCGGATGGCTCGCTGCAGGTGCGGTGCGGACTTGGTTCGGGGAGGAGACCTAGGCCG
>JAMWZF010000276.1 GCA_024304875.1 Paracoccaceae bacterium | reverse complement strand
AAGAGACAGGACCTAGGCCGCGGGGAGCGCGGGGACAGGGGCGTCCGAGGCAGGGGGAAGTGCGTCGGCGCCCCCGATCCGCGCCCTGTGACCTAAGATTTTTAGGACGCGTTGCGCGGTAATGTTTCAAGCACCTGAAAAGCCTGTGTTTTTCCATTTCCAGAACATTAATTTCTAAAATTCTTAGAGCTTTGGACGAGTCTCTCCGCGGTGGTCCGCCGCAGCCGACAGACCATCCCACGCCGCCTCCCTACCCACTGGCGCCCTCAGGTCAGGACCCGGAGCCGCCCCGTGTGGCAGAAGACGACGAACTGTCCCCCGGTCTCCACCAGGTGGAAGCGCCGCTTGCGGACCTCCCGCAGGAAGATGTCGCGCCCGACCTCCCGTTCGACCGAGGCGACCGAGCGGCGGACGATCCCGCCCGCCTTCGCCGCCTTTGCATCGAACAGCTGGTCGATCCACCCCATGTTGGGGGTGCGGACGACGAAGATGTGGGACCGATCCTGGAACATGGCCCCACCCTCGGGCGAGTCGGGTTAAGACAGCGTTACCGCGGCTCGAGCATCCGGCGGAACATCTCGTCCAGATGACGCGCCGCGCCCGCGTAGGGGTCCTCCGATCCCAGCACCGCGCGCACCTGCACGTCGAAATCGGCGTAGTGCTGGGTCAGGGCCCAGACCGAGAAGATCAGGTGACGGGGGTCCACCGGCGCGATCCGCCCGGCCTCGGACCAGCCGCGGATCACCGCCGCGAGGTCGTCCACCAGGGCACGCAGCTCTCCTTCAAGGGTCTCCAGCATCAGCGGCGCGCCCTGGATGACCTCGTTCGCGAAGAGGCGGCTTTCGCGCGGGTAGTCCCGGCTGAGGTCCAGCTTGCGGCGGACGTAGGCGAGGATCTCGCCCACCGGGTCGCCGGTGGGGTCGATCTGGCGCATCGGGTCCAGCCAGACCTCCAGCAAGCCCTCGAGAAGGGCGGTGTAGATCGCCTCCTTCCCGGCGAAGTAGTAGAGCACATTGGGCTTCGACAGCCCCGCCGCGGCGGCGATCATGTCGAGGGTCGCGCCCTTGAGGCCGTACTGCGAGAACACCTCCAGTGCCGCGTCGAGGATCAGCCCGCGCTTCTCGGTCTGGATGCGGCTGCGACCGCCCGTGTCTGCCTCTTTCCTGGTCATTCGCCCGCCCGTTGGGCCAACCGGCCCGCACCTCGCTTGACTGACTTCTCCCACCTGCTAGCCTGCTTTTGACCAAATGGTCAATTCTGCCAAGCCCTTGCCCGGAAGGATCCTCGCCATGCCCGCTCCCGCCGCAAACATGCGTATCAACGGCGACCGGCTGTGGGACAGCCTGATGGAGATGGCCAGGATCGGGCCCGGCGTCGCGGGCGGCAACAACCGGCAGACGCTGACGGACGAGGACAGCGAGGGCCGGCACCTGTTCCGGCGCTGGTGCGAGGAGGCGGGGCTGACCATGGGCGTCGACGAGATCGGCAACATGTTCGCCCGGCGCGAGGGCACGGACCCGGACGCCCTGCCGGTCTACGTCGGCTCCCACCTCGACACCCAGCCCACGGGGGGCAAGTACGACGGGGTCCTCGGCGTGCTAGGGGGGCTGGAGATCATCCGGTCGCTGAACGACATGGGCATCAGGACGAAGCACCCCATCGTGGTGACGAACTGGACGAACGAGGAAGGCACCCGCTTCGCCCCCGCCATGCTGGCCTCGGGCGTCTTCGCCGGGAAACACGACCTGGACTGGGCGCTGGACCGGAAGGATTCCAAGGGCAAGCGCTTCGGCGACGAGCTGGAGCGGATCGGCTGGAAGGGCGAGGAGAAGGTGGGCATGCGCAAGATGCACGCCTTCTTCGAGCTTCACATCGAACAGGGCCCGATCCTCGAGGCCGAGGGCCGCGACATCGGCGTCGTCACCCACGGGCAGGGCCTGCGCTGGATCGAGTGCACGGTGACGGGCAAGGAGAGCCACACGGGCTCGACCCCGATGCACATGCGCAAGAACGCCGGACGCGGCCTCGCGCTGATCACCGAGCTGGTCCACGAGATCGCGATGAAGAACCAGCCGAACGCCGTGGGCGCCATCGGCCACATCGACGTCTACCCCAACTCGCGCAACATCATTCCCGGCAAGGTCGTCTTCACCGTCGACATGCGGACCCACCTCCTCGACAAGCTGACCGGCATGGTGGACGAGCTGATGGAGCGCGCGCCGAAGCTCTGCGAGGAGATCGGCGTGGACTTCTCCGCCGAGATCGTCGGCCAGTTCGACCCGCCGGCCTTCGACGAGGGCTGCGTCGCCGCGGTGCGCAGCGCGGCCGAGCGGCTGGGCTACAGCCACATGGACATCGTCAGCGGCGCCGGCCACGACGCCTGCTGGATCAACGACCTCTACCCCACGGCCATGGTCATGTGCCCCTGCGTCGACGGCCTGTCCCACAACGAGGCCGAGGAGATTTCCAAGGAATGGTCGACCGCCGGGGCGGACGTGCTGTTCCACGCGGTGATCGAGACGGCGGAGGTGGTGGAGTGAGACTGTTCGGCGGCAACAAGGTCAAGGAGCCGCCGGCGCCTCCACCCGCGGCGCCGCCGCCCATCGCCAGGGTCTGTCTCGTCCATCTGCCCCGCGGCAAGGGGCAGGCCATCGTCGAGGGCGTCTGGTTCGAAGACACACTCTGGTCCGAGCCCGACATGATCGACTGCATCGAGATGGAGGATCACCGGGCGCTTGGCGAGGCGGCGCATGGCCGCTGGGAGGCCTGCGACCGCCGCCGCTACGAGGGCCCGCCGGTCAAGGCGACGGATGAGCCGGCCTATCGCGCCTCGGGCGCGCGGTCGGTCAGCCAGTTCCAGCGCGACTGGGTCTGGTACCGGCTCACCGGCGCGAACCCGTCGAATATCTACATCGAGATCAAGTCGATGCCCCGGGCCGATCACATCGAGCTGCACTCGACCCTTCCGGCGGGCAAGCCCTGGGAGCTGGGGCAGCGCCTGGTGAAGATGCACAGGAGCTACCTCGCCTGGGAGAGGGCGGCATGACCGAGGACCCTCGCATGTCCGAGGCGCAGACCCGCATCGACCTCGCCGCCGCCCTTCGCCTGGCCTGCCGGAACGACTGGCACGAGGGGGTGGCGAACCATTTCTCGGCGGCGGTCTCGGACGACGGACGCCGGTTCCTCGTCAATCCGCGCTGGATGCACTGGAGCCGGGTTCGCGCCTCGGACCTGGTCCTCTGCGACGCGGACGACCCCGCCACGATGGACCGGCCCGACGCGCCGGACCCCAGCGCCTGGGCGATCCATTCGGCGCTGCACCGGGATCTGCCGCAGGCGCGGGTGGCGCTGCACCTGCACCCGAAATACGCCACGGCCCTCGCCACCCTGAAGGACCCGACCATCCTGCCGATCGACCAGGTGACGGCGCGGTTCTTCAGGCGCACCGCCTATGACCTGCACTTCGGCGGCATCGCCAGCGCGGAAGAAGAAGGCGCCCGCATCGCGGCCAGCATCGGGGACAAGCGCAGCGTCATCATGGGCAACCACGGGGTCACCACCCTCGGCGAGACCGTCGCCGAGGCCTTCGACCTCATGTACCACCTGGAGCGCGCCTGCCGGACGATGATCCTGGCCTATTCCACCGGCCAGCCGCTCGCCGTGATGGGCGACAACCTGGCCGAGGAGACGGCGGCGGAATGGGAGGCCTACCGCGACGCGGAGTTCGCGCATTTCGCCGAGATGAAGCGTCTGCTAGACATCGAGCAACCGGACTACAAGGACTAGTGGACAGCCCATGATCAACACCCTCCGGCGCGCCCGTCTCGCCGCCGCCCTTCCCGCCCTCGCGCTTCTGACCGCCTGCAACACGGTGGGCGACGGCTCCTACCTGCCCGCCTCGATCGAGGAGCTGATCCCGCCGGGGATCACGACCGAGCAGGTCTATTCGCGGCCCTCCACCCCCGACGGCGTGCGCTGCTACATGTATCAGGAGACGGGGATCGAAGTGCTTCTCGGCTGCGTGGACGTCGGCATCATGGGGGCCTTCACGTGAGGCGGCCCTGCCTTCTCCTCCCGGTGCTGCTGGCCGGCTGCGTCGGCGCCGCGCCCGAGGCGGAGGCGCCCGCCGCGCCCGCCTTGGCGATGGCCCTGCCCGCGGGGATCACCGAGGCCGATCTCTACACCCGCCGGCCGGACCCGACAGGGCCGGTCTGCTCCTATTACCGGGTCGAGGGCTTCGAAGTCCTCGCCGGATGCGCGGGGTAGGGCCATGCACCGCCCCCCGGCCCTTCGAATCGTTAACGGTTTGCCGAGGCCCTGCTAGGCTGCGGAGATCCATGTCCATTCACCCCCGTTCAACACCTGAAGAGGAAATCCCGATGAAACGCCTAGCCCTGATCGCCGTCCTGCCGCTGGTCCTGTCGGCCTGCGTGCCTGCGGCACCGACC
>JAMWZF010000275.1 GCA_024304875.1 Paracoccaceae bacterium | reverse complement strand
CGGCGGGGGCGGCGCAAGCGGGGCGCAGGGGTCCGGCGCACCCTAAGAATTTTAGAAGGTGTTGCGCGGCCCGATCCCAAGCCATTGAAAAGTGGACAGTAATCCGTTTCCAAAGGATGAAATTCTAAGAATCTTAGAGCGGTTCCAGGTTTATCCTTTAATATCAATACCCTACTCTCGCCCGTCCGCATACTCCGCCGGGCCCTTCATTTCCAGAAGATTGCCCCAGGGGTCCCGGATGTAGAACGAATGGCCCATGCCCCGCGCGCCGCCATGCATCGCCTCGCGTTCGATGGCCACGCCATGGGTCGCCATGTGGGCACGGAACGCGTCATGGTCGAAGGTCGAGGTCGCGATGCAGACATGGTCCACGTTCCGCCCGCCCGGGACCGGCGGCACGGCCGCGGCGGCGCCCGGGTGGCTTGTGTCCCACAGGACGATGAGGGCGGCGCCGGCCCAGACCTGTTCCATCCCGAGCGCCGGGTAGGAATAGCCGTGCTGGCAGCCGAGGACCTGCCGGTACCAGTCCACCGCGCGCGTCAGGTCGTCGACGAGAAAGACCACATGGTCGATCCCGGTCAGGGTGAAGGGCACGTCCCGGTGCGTGTCGTGGGGGCGCATTTCAGTCATCCAAAACCGGGCAGCAGCGGCCATCGACCGGCCGCAGGCCCTTGGGCAGCGCGTCGATGCGGGCACCCTCCTCGGCCGGGAGGGTCAGGGTCGCCGCGGACAGGTTCTGCACGATCCGCCTGGCCGCGCCGTCCGGGCGGTTCGAGGGGCCGTAGCCGATCGGGGGCATGGTGCCGGGCATGAGGGATCCTTCCGTTTGGCGCGACCATAACGGACCCGCCCGGTAGCGCAAACACTCCGCTCGGCACGGCCTCCCGCGATCGTGAGTGCCGGGCGCGGAAAACTGTGCGAGGATCGGCGGAAGGAAGAGGCCGACCCGCGGCCGGAGTTCCGCCGCACGGCCGGTCTCCCTCGGACAAGGAGGAGGCCAGGAATGCCGAAGACCATCGGAAACCCGCTGTCCTGGACAGCGCAGGCGCTGGGCGGGGCTGCCGGCCACGTCGGCCGGTCGGTGGACCGGATCGGCGGGCACGCGGGCGAGGTGCCGGGCTCCGTCCGCATCAATACCCTGTCAACGGACGACCTGAAGGACGCCCTCCGCCGCGGCTACGAGGATTTCGCCGCGGCGCGCGCGGACGTCCTCATGCTGGTGGTGCTCTACCCCGTCATCGGGCTGATCCTGCTCTCCGCAGGACTCAACATGGCGCTGTTGCCGCTCCTCTTTCCGGTCGTGGCAGGTTTCGCCCTGCTTGGCCCCCTCGCGGCGGTCGGTCTCTACGAGATCAGCCGACGACGCGAGGCGGGCGAGACACCGGGCTGGGGCGCGGCCCTGGCCCTGATCGGGCGGCCAAGGTTTTCGGCGCTGGTGGTCCTGGGCCTCTTCCACGCGGTGATATTCGGGCTCTGGCTGCTGGCGGCCTGGGCGATCTGGTCCGTGACGCTCGGGGGGCAGCCGCCGGCCTCCCTCGGCGTCTTCCTCGGGCAGGTGTTGGGCACCGGCGCCGGCTGGGCGATGATCGTCGTCGGCATCGCGGTGGGCTTCGGCTTCGCCCTGGCAGTGCTGGCCACCTCGGTGGTGTCCTTCCCCATGCTCCTCGACCGCAATGTCGGCGTGCCCCGGGCGGTGAAGACCTCGGTCGAGGTCGCGCGGGCCAATCCGCGCGTCATCGGCACCTGGGGCATCATCGTCGCGGTCTCGCTTCTGCTGGGCGCGCTGCCGGCGCTGATCGGCCTGGTCATCGTCCTGCCGGTCCTCGGCCATGCGACCTGGCACCTCTACCGCAAGGCGGTCAGCTACGACTGACGGCCTTCTGTGCTGCCTCCCGGCCGAGAGCGGCAGACGGACGGCCCGCCTGCCGCCGCTTCGGTCACGGCTGCAGGACCACGTCGGGGGTGCGGACTACGAGCGGCAACTCGCAGCCACTCCGGTCGGCAAGGTCCCTGATCGACTGGACCTCCCGGTTGGCCGCGCGCAACTCCTTCTGCTGCTCTTCGAGGGCAGCCTTGAACAGCGCGGCGAAGACCTGGACCACGGGGTTGGCGACCTTGCCCATGTCCTCGACGGTCTGTCGCAGGCCCCGGACACTTCGGCGCAGGGCGATCAGCGTCGCCATCGCGGCGCGGTAGTCCTCTTCCAGGTCGTCGCAGTCGATGATCGGGCGGGGCAGGTCGGGAACGTCGTGGCCCGGGAGCTTGCCGCCCGGCAGGTGGATCCGGTCGGGGTCGAGGAACAGCTCGTAGAGCCACTCCTGCACCTCGTCCTCGTCACCGGAGGTCTCGGGCAGGAGATCGTCGATGTCGATCAGGGATCGCGCGCCGGCCGTCTTGGCGTTCTCCCTGACCTTCGCGGCCAGGTCCGGCCGGGCGTCGCGCATCCTCTGGCGGGTGCGGACAGCATTGTTGGCCATGGTCATCAGGCCGTAAGTGGCCAGCAGGTCCTCGTTGAAGAACTTTTCCATCGTAAGGTCTTTCCTTGAAAGGGCCGCCCAAAGACCGGGCGGCGGCTACGCACCGAGCGTCGCGGAAAATTGCGACACCGGGTCAGCCTGCGGGCCGGCGCCCGCGGCGGCAATGCGTGAATTCCCTACCCCGGATGGGGTCAGGCGACCTTGAGGACGATCTTGCCGATGTGCTGGCTGCTTTCCATCCGCGCGTGGGCGGCGGCGGCCTCCTCCAGCGGGAACTCCTCGTCCATGACGGGGGCGATTCGCCCGGCCGAGAGGAGCGGCCAGACCTCGGTCCGCAGGCCCGTGGCGATCCGTGCCTTGGACTTGACGGATTGGGGCCGCAAGGTCGAGCCGGTGATGGTCAGCCGCCGGACCATGACCTCGGCGAAGTTCAGCTCGACCTTGGGTCCCTGCAGGAAGGCGATCTGGACCAGCCGGCCGTCGTCGGCCAGCGCCTTGATGTTGCGGGGGATGTAGTCGCCGCCGACCATGTCGAGGATCAGGTCGGCGCCGCCCTCCGCGCGCATCGCCTCGACGAAATCCTCGGACCTGTAGTTGATCGCCCTCTCGGCGCCGAGGCCGAGGCAGGCGGCGCATTTGGCGTCCGATCCGGCGGTGGCGAAGACGCGGGCGCCGAAGTGGCTGGCCAGCTGGATCGCGGTGGTGCCGATGCCCGACGACCCGCCGTGCACCAGGAACCTCTCGCCCCCTTCCAGGCCGCCGCGCAGGAAGACGTTGGTCAAGACGGTGAAGTAGGTCTCGGGCAGGCAGGCCGCGGCCTTCAGGTCCATGCCGTCCGGCACGGGCAGGCAGTGGACGGCGGGGGTCAATGCGTATTCGGCGTAGCCGCCGCCCGGCAGGAGGGCGCAGACCTGGTCGCCCACGGACCATTCGGTCACGCCCTCGCCGATGGCGGCGATCTCTCCCGCGCATTCGAGGCCGGGCAGATCCGAGGCGCCGGGCGGCGGGTCGTAGGCGCCCGCCCGTTGCAGCGCGTCGGGCCGGTTCACCCCGGCGTAGGCCACCTTGATCAGGACCTCGCCGTGCCCCGGTGAGGGCACAGGGCGGTCGGCCGGGGTCAGGACCTCGGGTCCGCCGGGCCGGCTGATCTCGATGACGCGCATCGTGCCTTGCATGACTATCCTCTCGGGCTGACCCAACTTCCCGGCAGGCCGGATGCGGGCATGCGGCTGGGGGCCCGGACCATGCTGCCCAGATGCTCCAGCGGACCGGTGAGCGGCCGCAGGAAGCGGTTGCCGCGGATCTGCGCCTTGGCCTTCTCGATCCGCATGACGTCGTCGATGCGCCGGTCGATGAAGGCGTGCGTCGCGGCGTGCCCCTCGGACATGTCGCCGAGCCAGTAGAGCACCACGGACCCGTAGACCGCCGACAGGGTCGCCCGCTTGGTGTACCAGTTGATGTCGTCCGACGGATCGCCGAGCGCCGACCAGATCGCGTCGGCGGTTCCCCAGATCAGCCCCGCACCCTCCGGCGCCATGTGGGGGAGAGAGAACAGGGCGGTGCCGCGGCGAACGGCCTCCTTGTCGCCGGCGACCTCGAGCCGGGTGCGCACCGCAAGGGCGACCTTGTCGCGGATGCGCATGTCGGCGGTGGCGGCGGTGCGCAGGGCCGCGGCCATCCGGCGGTCCCCCTCGCGGTGAAACAGGACAGCCAGGTCGACCGCCCCGCGGGGGCACAGCGCGCGTGCCCTGGCCTCGTCCATCGCGGCCTCTTCCCGGGCGGCGCTGAAGGCGGCCGGGGACCAGCCGTCGAAGACGACGTGGGGCACGATGGCCTCGAGCAGGACCAGCGCGTCAGGGTCCGGGGTTGCGTTGGTCATGGCGTCCTCCTGCGCGTCTCAAAATAAACTAGCATGCAAGATGCATGTTTCCATCCCTGTGCCGCGACCGGCCCCCTCCGCCGTGCCGGACGGGCGGGGCGGAGGGGGTGGAC
>JAMWZF010000274.1 GCA_024304875.1 Paracoccaceae bacterium | reverse complement strand
GACGACCGCGGTGATGACCCACAGTTCGTAGAGCTGCCCGTCGTTGGGGTTCACCGAGCCGCTTTCGGAATAGAAGACCACCGCCGAGAGGGCCGCGAGGAAGCCGATGATCGCGAAGTTGATCATCATGTGCGGGCCGACCCGGATGCCGGCGTTCACCGCCGCCTCGCGGTTGTCGCCGATGGCGTAGGCGTTGCGCCCGTGCACCGTGCGGGCCATGACGACCCACATGATCGCGGTGACGACGAGCAGGAACCAGGTGGCGGTCGCCAGCCCCAGGACCTCGGCCTCGGCGAAGTCGACCAGCGTCCAGTTGAGGTGGCTGGTCGGGTTCTCGCCGTTGAACATGAAGACGATGCCGCGGTAGCCGAGCATGGAGCCCAAGGTGACGATGAAGGCGTCCACCCCGGTCTTCCACACGATCAGCCCGTTCAGCGCGCCGAGTGCCGTGCCCGCCGCCAGTGCCAGAAGCCAGGCGACGGGGATGACCCAGTCGCCAAGGCCCGCGAAGATCGGCCAGGTCATGCTGTCCAGCAGGACGATTGCCGCGATGGCGAAGGTGGCCCCGACGGAGAGGTCGATGTTGCCGTTCACCATGACGATGGTCATGCCCATGGCGATGATCCCGATGGGCGCCGACTGCTTGAGCAGGAGCAGCATGTTGTCGGCGTCCATGAAGGCCTGATCGGTGATCGACCAGAATTCGCCGGCGATGGAGAAGAAGATCAGCTCGAGGACGATGAAGCCCCAGATCGCGCCGCTTTTCAGGGCCTTGGAGAGTGCGCCTTTTTCCATGTCTTCCCCCTCACGCGATCGGCGACAGGAGCCGGCCGCGCTTGGCCGCGATGTCGAGCCAGACCGCCAGGATGATGATGATCCAGGTCACGACGAACTGGACGTAGAACGGCAATCCGATGAGCAGCAGGCCGTTCTGGATGAAGCCGAGGATCAGCACGCCGATGACCGTCTTGAAGATCGTGCCCGAGCCGCCCAGCAGGGAGGCGCCGCCGAGGATGACCGCGGCCAGCACCTCGAGCTCGAGCCCCTGCCCCACCGTGTTCTGGCTGCCCAGCGACCGGCTGGCCTGCATCAGCCCCGCAATCGCCACGCAGCCCGCCGAGATCAGGTAGCAGGTGAAGACCGTCCGCGCCCGCCGGATGCCCGAGAAGGTCGCCGCCGTGCCGTTGCCGCCGACGGCATAGACCTTGCGGCCGAATGGCGTGCGCGCCAGCACGAGGCCGAGCAGCGCGGCGAGGGCGAGGAAGATCAGGATCGGCACCGGAATGCCGAGGGCGCTGCCCTGGCCGAAGACGCTGAACCAGGTGCCCTCCTTGTCGGCGATGTCCATGTTCTGCCCGCCGGAATAGGTCAGCGTAAGTCCGTGGATGGCCGAGAGCATGCCCAAGGTCACGATCAGGGAGTTGAGCCTGAGATATCCGACCAGGAAGCCGATGAAGGCCCCGAGGCAGAGCGTCATGGCGAACATCGCCGGGATCGCCAGCGCCGGGCCGATCTTGTCGTGCAGGTCCAGCACCACGATGGTCGAGAAGGACATCATCGAGCCGACCGAGAGGTCGAGATTGCCGCTGATGACCACGAAGGTGACGCCAAGGGCCATCACCCCCAGGATCGCCGAGGACCGCACCACGCTGAAGACATTCTCGACCGAGATGAACTTGGCGTTGGCGGCGGTGAAGGCGATCATGAACAGGGCGAAGGCGATCAGGATGCCCTGTTTCGCCAGTACGCTGCCGATCTGTCGTCGGTCGAGTGTCGCCATGATTCCCTCCCTTGAATCGCAGGCAAAATCTGTACGGCGCGGGGTCTGATCGGGATCAGACCAGCGTCATCCCCCCGTCGATCATCACGATCTGCCCGGTCATGTAATCGCTGTCCCTCGAGGCGAGGTACGTCGTCGTTCCGGTGATGTCCCGGGGCAAGGCGACGCGGCCCTTCAGGATGTCGGCCGAGAATTCCTCCATCGCCTGCCCCGGCCGCTCGGCGGCGCCGATCTCCATCAGGTCCTGGTCCACCTGCTCCCACATCTCGGTCCGGACCACGCCGGGGGCGAAGCCGGTGACCGTGATGCCGTGCTTGGCGAGGTCCCGCGCGCCGGATTGCGTCAGCGAGACCACCGCGAATTTCGAGGCGCAGTAGGGCGCGACGTTGTCGAAGCCCTGCCGGCTGGCGATCGAGGCGGTGTTGACGATCTTGCCCGCCACGCCCTCCGGTCCCGGCCCTTGCGCGATCATCTGGCGGGCCGCCTCCTGCATGCCGATCAGGCAGCCGAGGCCATTGACCCCCATGATGAAATTCCAGTTCGCCTCGTCCACGTCCATGAAGTTCCTTGGCTTGTTCACGCCCGCATTGTTGAACTTCACGTCGAGCCGGCCGAAGGTCCCGACCGTGTGGGCGATGGCGGCGCGGACCTGGGTTCGGTCGGTCACGTCGAGCGCCGCGTGGGTCGCATTGGCCCCGTGGCTCGCCCGGCTCTCCTCGGCCACCGCGGCCACGCCCTGCCCGTCGATATCGGCGAAGCAGACCTTCGCGCCCTCGGCCAGCAGGGCCTCTCCGATTGCGCGGCCGATGCCGCGCGCTGCGCCCGTCACTAGACAGACGCGATCCGCCACGCGTCCCATGTCCCTCGTCCTCGTCTTGTACACTCTTGAGACGTTGCGGGGCGCGCAAGTCCGCGCACCCCGCACCGCAGGAGGAGACCTCAGAACACCGGCTTGGTGAACTCGCTCATGTTGTCCTGCGTGATCTTCGGCGTGTCGAAGTAGTTGAGGAAGGGAACCTCCTCGCCGTTCAGCACGTCGATGGCGGTCTGCAGCGCCGCCTCGGCGTCGTCGACCGGGGACTGGTAGATCGAACCCCAGTAGTCGCCGGCTTCCATCGCCTCGTAGCCGACCGCGAAGTTGGTGGCGCCGACGAAGGTGATGTCCCCGGCGCGGCCTGCGGCCCGGGCGGCGTTCAGGGCGCCGACGCCCATGTTGTCGTCCCCTGCATAGACGCCGTCGATGTCGTCGTACTTGACGAGGAAGGCCTCCATCACCTGCTGCGACTTCTCGCGGTTCCAGTCGCCGGGCTGGGTCTCGACCAGCTCAACGTCGGGACAGACCTCGGGCAGGCGCTCCTCGAAGCCCTGGGCGCGCTCGATGGCCGTGGTGTAGCCCGGCTGGCCCGAGATCTGGACCACGCGGGCCTCGCCCTCGATGCCCAGTTCCTTGAACCGGTCGCACATGATCTCGGCCGAGCGGGAGCCTTGCGTGATGTTGTCCGGGCCCGAGAAGGAGGCCACGAAGTCGAAGCCCGCCTCGGCGATGTTGGAATTGGTCACGATGACCGGGATGCCGGCCTGGCTGGCCTTGCGGACGGCGGGAATGACCGCCTCGCCGTTCGTCGGCCAGATGATGATGGCGTCGACTTCCTGCTGGATCAGGTCCTCGACCTGGGCGATCTGGCGGGCGACGTCGCCGCCGGCGTCCAGCACCACGGTCTCGACCATGTCGTTGGCCTCGGCGGCTTCGATGAAGGCGCGCTCGTAGGTCGTCTGGTAGCTGTCGACGCCCACGTTGTTCTGGGTGATGCCGATGGTCATGGCCTCGGCGTGGGCCTCGGCGTTCGCCGCCCCGGCAAAGGTGACGGCCGCGGTGGTGGTGGCCAGGATGGTCCTGATCTTCATGGTGTTCCTCCCATAAAACTGTCTGCGGGGGATGCCGCGATCCGCGCGGCTCTGCCCCGGGGCTCCTCCGAACCCGGTGTCATCCGGGCAGACCGGACGACGACTCGGAGATTGCCGGGTTTCCCAGCGGAAGGCCCCGCCCAAATTATCCATTCTGGATATATTTATGTTCATTGTGGATTCCTTCGGGATACGCTCCGGAGATCACTTTGGACATCGTCAGGGAGACAGACGCGATGGGACACCGCGATTCATCCAATCTGGATGCGGCGGGCGGGTCGCACCGACAGCCGGACAGGACAGGGCGCAGCAAGGCCATGAACGACATGGGAGGGCATAAGAGGCATGGTCCCGGCACGCCGGTGGGCAAGCCGGAGGCGGCCCTCATGCTGTCCTTCGTCCAGGAGCTCACCGACGAGGTCGAGGGCAGCTTCGACATCCTTGTCCCCAATGCGCACCTGCGGATGATCGTCCACCTGATGGAGGGCCATCTCGACGGCCGGACGGTCACCGCCAGTTCCCTCATCAGCGCCAGCCGGGTGCCCTATGCCACCGCGAACCGGCGCCTGCGCGAGATGATCGACACGGGCCTCGTCGAACAGCGGCCCCGCACCGCGACGGGCAAGTCGTACTCGCTCCATCCCAGCGAAGCGCTGCTGTCGGGGTGGATGCAGCTGTCCGGCCGCCTGCGCCGCCTTGGCGAGGGGACCTTCGGCGGGCTCGCACGCGGGCAGGACACCAAGGACTACTACTACGGCGGCAGCTACATCGCCGCCCAGTCCGTCCCGCCCC
>JAMWZF010000273.1 GCA_024304875.1 Paracoccaceae bacterium | reverse complement strand
CCAGACCAGCCGACGGCGAGGCCGAGCATCACCGCCGACGTCTTGGGCACCTGCCAGAGGGCGGCGCGCATCACCTTGTAGCGGTTCTCGGCGTCGGGATAGGTGGTCCAGCGGGCCACCTTCTCCATCAGTTCGCGGTCGTGGTCGCTGAGTTCGTCCGGCAGGGTGCGGATGCACTCGTAGCCCCACCAGATCGCCATCTTGGGGCGGGCGGCGAAGGCCGCGTAGGTCACCGCCTCCTCGGGCGTGGTCGAGGACCGCAGGCGGCCGAGGAACCCCATCGAATCCTCGTCCTCGCGCGGGCGGTGCTGGCACAGCTTCTTGATCTGCGGGATCGCCTGGAACAGCTCGTACGGCGTCTCGTAGCGCAATCCGGATACCGGGGGCTGGGTCTTCTCGCCGGCGTCCCCGTCCGGCTCGGCCATCGCGCCTTCGCGCTTGTTCTCGGCATCCATACGCAAGGTGTTCCGTGAAATATGTTCGCGCCTACCAGATGCTGCGCGAATGTCCCTAATCGAATGTGGCCGGTGAGGGCCAGCCCCGTCAATCGCTTTCTCCCCCCGGCCGCCCTCTCCCGCGGGCCGCCGGAGGCCGTGTCGCCCCTAGTTCATGTCGATCTTGGAGCCCTTCATCACCGTCTTGCCGCTGGTCTTGGTGTTCAGAGACTTGGCCTTGATGGTGGTGCCCTTGCTGGTCTCGAGCTTGAAGGTGTCGCCGTCGATCGAGAGCTTCTTGCCCTTGATCGCGATCGTCCCGTCCTTCTTGACCGAGATGGTCGAGGACCCGCAGGTGATGTTGATGGCATCCCCGGCGGTGATGGTCAGGGTCTTGCCGACCTTGATCGTCTTGTTCTGGCCGACCTGTTCGGTGGCGTTCTTGCCCACGGTGACGGACTCGTTCTCGCCCGTGGACTGGGACGAGTTCTTGCCGACCTTGTGGGTGTGGTTCTTTGCGATCGTCGTCTCGTTGTTCTCGCCGATCGTTTCCTTGCGGTTCTTGCCGATGGACTCGGTGTGGTCCTTGCCCACGGTGACCGTCTGGTTGTCGCCGGTCGTCCGTTCTTCGTCCTTGGCGATCGTCTCGGTATGGTTGTTGCCGACCTCGATCGTCTTGTCGTGGCCGACCTTCTGGGACCAGTCGACGTCGATCTCTTCGGTGTGGTTGTTGAGGGTCTTCTCGTTCCGGTCCTTCTGGGCGTGGATGTAGATTTCCTCGTTCGACCCCGCATCCTCGAACCGGATCTCGTTGAAGCCGTCGGCCTCGTGGCTGTCCGTCTTCCAGACCGACCGGGTCTTGTTCGCCGGCAGCGGGTAGGGGGGCGTGTTCTTGCCGTTGTAGACGCAGCCGGTGACGATGGGCAGCGAGGGGTCGCCCTCGATGAACTCCACGATCACCTCCATCCCGATGCGCGGGATGATCATGCTGCCGTAGCCCTTGTGCGCCCAGCTCTGCGACACCCGGCAGCGCATCGAATGGGCGCTTTCGAGGTCCCAGTGGAACCTGACCAGGATCCGGCCGTGTTCGTCGCAGTCGATCTCTCCGTCGCCGACGACCATCGCGGTCTGCACCCCGTGGATCACCGGCTGCGGCGCGGTCTGTTCGGGGACCAGCGGCACGCTGGCGGGGATGAATTCGTAGGTTCCCGTGAACGACGCCTGCTGATCCGACCGGCCCTCCCCGCGGGAGGCGTAGTCCTGGCTGGTGAAGTTGTGGGTCGCCTTCATGCAGACGAAATCCTTGGTCATGAGCCAGGGCAGGTCGTCCCCCGTCAGCGACAGCCGCTGCCCCGAGGACAGGCTGAGGGAGTTGCCGGTCGCCCAGTGCCGGTCGTCCTTGATGCGTTCCTGCTGGATCCGCTTGGCGACGACGCCCTTGCCCTCGCTTTCGTCGAGGTAGCCGCCCGGAAAGTCGAAACTCTCGATCTGGCCCTCGGCGTATTCGGCGTCGCCCGTCATGTCGACTTCCATCGCCTGGTCGGGCTGCTTGAAGTTGTAGGCCGTCAGGCGGATGCCGCCGGTGGTCATGTTCCGCACCGGCTTCCATTGCCAGAAGTGTTCGTCGTCTCCGACGACCTCGCCCTGGCTCGCCCTGAAGTCGCGGGTCTCGCCGGGGATCTTGTCGTTGTTCTCGGAATCGTCGGTCATCTGCAGCGTGTGGCTGCCGGCCTCGTGGCTGAAGTAGTAGGAGATGCCGTGGGCCTGCATGATGCGCGTGCAGAAGGCGAGGTCGCTTTCGCGGTACTGCACCGTGTATTCCAGCGTCGGGTAGCTGCCCGACAGCTTGCTGTCGTCCAGATGCGGCGCGCCGAGGCCGGAATAGGCGTTCAGCACTTCCTTGACGATGTCGACCGGCGTCTTCTCGTGGAAGATCCGCTGATTGCGGCGCCGCCCGGCGAGGAAGAACCACGGCTTGAGCTGGAGCTCGTACTTGTGGCCGCCATCCCCCCCGCCGGCATTGGCGGCGGAGACCACGATGCCGTCGTAGAATCGGGCCCCGCGCCGGGTCTGGAACTCCACTGTGGCGTGGGTTCCGATCAGCTGCGTGAGGTCGATGGAGGGGTCCGTGGACAGTGCGTCCACCTTGTAGTCGAACAGACCGTTTACGAAATCCGCCCCGGAAAACCGAAGCAACACAAGCACGTCAGGACCCAGGTCGGTATGAAGTTTACCAAGACGTGCCTCCTGCTTGAACGAAGCATCCATGCGAGAGACCTCAGCAATGACTCAAAGAATAATGGTGCAAGGGTATGCATTTTGGACGTTCTTGCAACGGGTCGTTTTCGGGGGGCTGCAAAACCTCCCTTCCGCCGGGCCGGCGCCGGGCCGCGCCGGGGCGAAATTGGGTAAGGGTTCCCTGCCCTTGACCACAGCAAAGGGACCCGCGACGCTTGACCCTAGCGGCAGGGGGTTCCAAGATCGCGCGGAACGGACCGGCGCCTCCTCGGGAAAGGGTGGGTCTGCCGGCTGTCCGCATTAGTCTGAAGGCAATTGGATACATATGTCCTGGTTCAGCAAAGTCGCGTGGAAAGAGGGTCTCTTTCTGCAACCCCAACATCTGCAACAGGCCGACCGCTACGTCGAGAAGCTGGTCCAGTCCCGTACAGGTGTGATCACGCCCTATCCCTGGGGCCTGATCGAGATGACGATCGACCGGGACCTCGCCCAGCAGGGCCGCATCGGATTGCGCGCGGCCGTGGGCATCATGCCGGACGGCACGCCCTTCGAGGCGCCGGGCGCCGGCCCGCTGCCGACCGCCGTGCAGGTCCCCGACGACGCCGCCGGCCTGACCATCTGGCTGACCCTGCCCGACGCCGCGATGAACGGCCAGGACGTGGGCGCCGGCGAGAAGGACAGCGGCACCCGCTTCTTCGTCGAGCCGACGACCGTGGCCGACAACGCCAGTTCCACCCGGATCGAGCAGACCATCGAGATCGCCGTGCCGCGACTCGAGATCGCCCTGCGCAAGACACCCAAGCCCGGCTACCAGTGTATCCCGATCGGGCGCATAAACGAGGTTCGGGACGGTGTTGTTTCCATCGACGACACGGTGCCGCCCACCGGCCTGATCCTGAACGTCCATCCGGCCTATGAGGGCTACCTCAGCCGCGTCATCGGCTGGATGGAGGCCAAGCTCGAGAACCTGGCCCGCTACGCCTCGGACCCGTCCTCGGGCGGCGGCCTGCAGTCGGCCGACTACCTGATGCTGATGACGCTCAACCGGGTCCTGCCGATCCTGCGGCATTACCGCAATTCCGGCTCGGTCCATCCCGAACGGCTGTACCAGACGCTGATTTCGCTCTCGGGCGAGCTGGCGACCTTCGACCAAAATGAACGGCAGGCGCCGGAATACGACGCCTACAACCACGACGATCCCAAGGGCTCCTTCACCACCGTGGTGCAGGACATCCAGCGGATGCTGGCCCGCGACGTCGGCCGCGCCATCCGGCTGGAGCTCAAGGAGGTCCGGCAGAATTCCTTCGCCGCGCTGGTCAACGACCGGAACCTCTTTGCCCAGGCGACCTTCGTGGTCGAGGTTCAGGCCGGCTTGCCCCTGACCCAGGTGCAGCAGCAGTTCCCGCAGCTGTGCAAGGTGGGTCCCTCGACCCGCATGAAAGAAATCATCAACAACAACCTTCCTGGTGTAGGGTTGGTGCATCTGCCGAACCCGCCGCGCCAGATCCGGGTGGTTGCGTCGAACGTGTACTTCCTGCTCGACAAGCAGAACGAGATGTGGCGCGAGTTCTCGACCGCTCCGGCGATCGGGATGCATTTCGCGGGAAGCTGGCCGGGGCTGAAACTGGAACTGTGGGCGATACCGGAGGGGTGAGCCAATGGCGGACAAGGACAAGACGGTCTTCGGCCAGAGCCTGCCTTCGTCGCCGTCGCGCCAGGCCCAGCAGGGAAGCGGCGGCGCCCGGCGCGGTCCCGGCGCCGGCGCCGAGAAGACGGTCTTCGGCGCCTCCCTTCCCCAGCCGGGCCAGGGCGGCCGCGTCGCCCCCACCGGCCAGCCCCCCGCGCCGCACGGTCCCGG
>JAMWZF010000272.1 GCA_024304875.1 Paracoccaceae bacterium | reverse complement strand
CGCTCTACCTGCTCGGCCAGAGCGCGCCGAGCGGGGCGATCCTGCCCGCGCTGCCCCTGGCCCTTCCGGCCTTCGCACTCCTTGCGGTCGCCAGCCTCGATCTGACCCGCGCCGACAGCGCCGCCGCCCCGCACCTCTGGGCGGGCGCTCTGCTGATGCTGGTCGGCCTCGTCGTCGACGCCGCGAGCCTCACGCCCGGGGGGCAAGACGGGGCTCATGCCGTCGCGGGGGCGCACCTCGTGCTCTATGGCTGGGTGCCCTTCGTCCTCCTGGCCGCATGGTCCGCCAGCCTCGGCCGGGCCGGCGGCGGCGCGCTGGCCTGGACGCATGCAGCGGGGCTCTTCGCGCTGACGCTGATGGCGGCGGGGCCGGCCTTCCGGCTGGCGCAGGAGGGGATGCCCTCTGCCGCTTTCGACTTTCCCGCGGCCTTCGCCGAGCGCAGCCGCGAGGCGAGCCTCCGCGCGCTGTGGCTGACCGTCTGGATCGCCGCCGGGCTCATCCTGTGCGCAAGGCGACCTCGCGACCCGTCAGCCGGGCATGGGTCCTGAGCGCATAGCGATCCGTCATCCCCGCGATGTAATCCGACACGATCCGCGCCAGCGCCACCTCGGCCTCCGAACCGGACCGCGACTTGGCCTCTGCCACGTCGGCCGCCCAGTCCTCGGGCAGGAAACGTTCGGGGTCCGACATGAACAGCGGAAACAGCTCGCGGATCACCTCGGTCACCTCCTCGCGCACCGCCACGACCGTCGGCGCGCGGTACATGCGGTCGAACAGGAAGGCGCGGATCACGTTGAGGTCCTGCCAGAGCGCATCCGAGAAGCGGACCACCATCTCGCCCGCGTCGCGAACGTCCTGTGCCGAGGCCGGGGCCAGCGCGGTCAGGCGACCATGCGCCTGCCCGATCACGTCCTCCACCAGAACGCCGAAGAACCGGCGCAGCGCCTCGTGCCTGCGCCGCCGGCGGCCGGTATTCGGCCACTGCCGGTCCACCTCGGCAAAGCAGTCGCCAAGGATCGGCAAACCTTCCAGATCATCGACACTCAGCAGTCCCGCGCGCACCCCGTCGTGGATGTCGTGGTTGTTGTAGGCGATGTCGTCCGACAGGGCGGCGACCTGCGCCTCGGCGCTGGCATGGGTGTGCAGCTCCAGGTCGTGCCGGGCGTTGTACTCCGCAAGCGCCCAGGGCAGCGGCGCCTCCACCGGGCCGTCCCCCGGGACGGGGGCAACAGGACCATTATGCTTCGCGATTCCCTCCAGCGTCTCCCACGTCAGGTTCAGCCCGTCGAAGGCCGCGTAATGCCGCTCCAGCCGGGTCACGATCCGGATCGCCTGCGCATTGTGGTCGAATCCGCCGTAATCCGCCATCAGCTCGGCCAGGGCATCCTCCCCGGTATGGCCGAAGGGCGTGTGGCCAAGGTCGTGGGCCAGTGCCACCGCCTCGGTCAGCTCCTGGTCTAGGCCGAGGGTCTTGGCGATCGTCCGCGCCACCTGCGCCACCTCGATCGAATGGGTCAGGCGGGTGCGGAAATAGTCGCCCTCGTGCTCCACGAAGACCTGGGTCTTGTGCTTCAGCCGCCGGAAGGCGCTGGCGTGGATGATCCGGTCGCGGTCGCGCTGAAAAGGCGAGCGGAAGGCGCTCTCGGGCTCGGCGAACAGCCGGCCCCGGCTGGTCGCCGGATCGCATGCGTAGGGGGCGGCCATGTCGGCTCTCCCGTCTCTGTCCCGTTGCGGCGGCCTGCCTTGCCGCCTGTCCCGCCGGCACATATATGTTGATTACGCAATAACGGACAGACCCCATGCTGACCCTGCCCCCCTCCGTCACCCCCCGCGCCTTCGAGCGTCTGGCCGAGATCGGCGCCTCCGCCTCCGGCAAGGCCCTGCGCGTGGCCGTCGAAGGCGGCGGCTGCTCGGGCTTCCAGTACGAAATCGACCTCGACGAACCCTCCGACGACGACCTGGTCCTCGAAGGGTCGGGCGAGAAGGTGGTGATCGACAGCGTCTCCCAGCCCTTCCTCGCCGGGGCGACCATCGACTTCACCGAGGAGCTGATCGGCGCCCGCTTCGTGATCGACAACCCGAACGCGACCTCCAGCTGCGGCTGCGGCACCTCCTTCTCGATCTGAGCTCGAGGCGACCCCCGACTTGCGGGTCCCTGTTGCCCCCCGGCGCGCGGACCGGCCGGTGGCGTTGCGCTGGCGCCCGCATCTCTTGGGGCGGGGCTCGGCCCGCCCTGGCACCAGGTTCACACCTGCGAAATTCGCCGACCGGGATGGTTCACACCTTGCAAATCCGGCCTATGCTCCAGTTCACACCCGAGACATTTTCCGAGGCCGCCCATGCGCATCGCCACCTTCAACATCAACGGGATCAAGGCCCGGATCGAGGGTCTGACCGACTGGCTGAAAGAGGCCGAACCGGACGTCGTCCTGCTCCAGGAGATCAAGTCGGTGGACGAAGGCTTCCCGGCCGAGCACTTCAACGACATCGGCTATGTTGTTGAAACCCATGGGCAAAAGGGCTTCAACGGTGTCGCGATCCTGTCCCGCCTTCCGCTTGAGGACGTCCGCCGTGGACTGGACGGCCACGAAGGCACCGGCCGCGACGGTGCCGATGACGCCGAGGCGCGCTATATCGAGGCCACCGTCATGGGCGAAAAACCCATTCGGATCTGTGGCTTGTACCTCCCCAACGGCAACCCCGCCCCGTCGGACAAATACGACTACAAACTGCGCTGGATGGACCGTCTGCGCGCCCGCGCGGCCGAGCTTCTGGAACTTGAAGAACCCTTCGTAATGTGCGGAGACTACAACATAATTCCGCAGGACGAGGATGCCGCCAAACCGGAGGCCTGGAAGGACGACGCTCTCGCCCTCCCCACCTCCCGCGCCGCCTTCCGCCGGCTGCTCTCCCTTGGTCTCACCGAAGCCTTCCGCGCCCGCACCCAGGCTCCCGGCCACTATTCCTTCTGGGACTACCAGGCCAATTCTTGGGAGCGGAACAACGGCATCCGCATAGATCACCACCTTCTTTCGCCACAGGCCGCAGACCTGTTGCAGGACTGCTGGATCGAGAAGGAGGTGCGCGGCCGGGCCAAGCCTTCCGATCATGTTCCGGTCTGGATCGACCTTGCGGCCTGATCGCGCCTTCGCCGTTGTTCTGGCGATGTTTTTCGCCGGCGAGGCCGCGGCCTGCGCCAGCGGCGCGCGCTGCGTCACGCCCGCCCCCCGGGCCGCAACCGACACCGGCGACTGCCTCTCCGGCACCCGTTGCATCCGCGTCCCGCAGCGCCTGCCCGAGCCCTCTCCTTACGTCGTCGGCTCCCGGCTCGACCCCGGCACCTATTCCATCCTCGCCAACGTCGACCGCTACGACCTCGACCGCCCCCGCGACGGCTGGGCCTACGTGGTGATCGAGGACTGGGCGCTGCGGGTGGACCTGTCGAGCCGCGAGGTTCTCGAGGACGTCACCGGGAAGATGCCCCACTGGTTCCGCTGAGGTCCTCCAGAGAGGCATCGTAGAGCCAGCCGAGCCGGTTCAGCCACCACGTCGGGGCGACCGTTCCGATACCCTTCAGCACCATGTGAGAGGCGCTCCGCAAGAGGCCCGATCGGTGATAATTCACCGCGTTGGCATTGGCGACGCCAATCGCGCGGGCAACGCGATCCCGTCTAAGTGCCTGATACCGGGGCAAGGTTTCCGCCACCTCGCCCCGATCCAGCACCGCCGCCAGGACCCAGGCATCCTCCAGCGCCAGGTTCGCGCCCTGGGCGAGAAAGGGCAGCGTCGGGTGCGCGGCGTCACCGATCAGGACCACGCGGCCCTCGTGCCAGCGGGCCGCGACGGGGTGACGGAACAGGCCCCATTCCATGACGGTCTCGACCCGCTCCAGCCAGCCCCGCACCCGACCCGAAAAGTCGGAAAACCCTGCCCGCAGGGTCAGCGGATCGGCCTCATGGTGCCACCCCTCGGCCCGCCACTCCCGCCGCTCCTGCACCGCGACGATATTCAGCCGGTCGCCCGGCAGCGGATACGTGACCACATGCCGACCCGGCGCCATCCAGACACGGGCCACGGGATTGATTTCGTGGGCGTTTTCCACAACAGCCCGCCAGGCGACCTGGCCGGTGAAGAAGGCTTCAGTCTCGGGATTGAGCCGCTTGCGGAACGTCGATTTCACGCCGTCCGCCGCGACGACCAGATCCGCCTCGGGCATTTCGTCCACCCGTGCGCCGGTCTCGAGCGTCACGCCCGCGGCGCGGCAGCCCTCGGCAAGCCGGTCGATCAGGGCGGCGCGGTGGACGAAGCGGTAGGGCTCTCCCGGACGTCCCGAGAGGTCGAAGCGCGTCACCGCCCGGCCCGTCAGCCCGTCCATCGGTTCGACCGCCTCGGCCCGCACCGAGACATCGTCGAGCGAAAGGCCAAGGGCCGTGATGACACGGCCGCCGTTGGGGGATATCTGGATGCCGGCGCCGACCTCGGTAAAGGCCGGAGCCTGTTCGAAAACAATGACTTGCGCGCCACTCTTCGCGAACGCCAGGGC
>JAMWZF010000271.1 GCA_024304875.1 Paracoccaceae bacterium | reverse complement strand
ACCATGGGGCAGGTCGCCCTGCCGGAACTCCGGCGCTACGGCTATCCCGGTTCGCTCTCGACCGGGGCGCTGGCGGCCGGGGGGACCTTGGGCATCCTGATCCCGCCCTCGGTGATCCTGGTGATCTACGCCATCCTCGCCGAGCAGAACATCGAGAAGCTCTTCGTCGCCGCCCTGATCCCCGGCATCCTCGCCGCCCTCGGCTACATGCTGGCGATCTCGGTCTGGGTCCGCCTCGCGCCCGGCGACGCCGCCATCCGGCCCCGGGTCCCGTGGTCCGAGCGGATGGTGGCGCTCGGCAGGGTCTGGCCAGTGCTGGTGATCTTCGTGGTCGTCGTCGGCGGCATCTACACCGGCGTCTTCACCCCGACCGAGGCCGCCGCCGTCGGCGCCGCCGGCACCGGAATCGCGGCCTGGGCGGCGGGGGGCCTCAGCATCCCCAAGGTGGGCGAGGCGATCCTCTCGACCGCCTCCTCGACCGCGATGATCTTCCTCATCATCCTCGGTGCGGGGATCTACAACAACTTCCTGTCGCTGACCTTCCTGCCGCAGACCGCCTCCACCTGGGTGGGCGAGCAGGGCTTCAGCCCCTGGATGATCCTGACGCTGGTGCTGATCATGTACCTGATCTTCGGCTGCGTGATGGACAGCCTGTCGATGATCCTGCTGACGGTGCCGATCATCTACCCGATCATGTCGGTCCTCGACTTCGGCATGGCGCCGCAGGACTTCGGCCTGTGGTTCGGCATCCTGGTGCTGATCGTGGTGGAGGTGGGGCTGATCACGCCGCCGGTGGGGATGAACCTCTTCATCATCAACTCGATGGACCGGACCACCCCGATCCGCGAGACCTACAAGGGCGCCCTGCCCTTCGTGCTGACCGACATCGTCCGGGTCGCCATCCTCGCCTGCTTCCCGGCGATCACGCTCTGGCTGGTCTGGGTGCTGGACGCCCTCTGACGGGCCGTGCGCTGCCGCCTCAGAGCGGCGCGCCGATCCAGGCGACGAGGGATGCGAGGGCACTGTAGTGCCCGTCGCGCAGGAAGTGGGCGGGCGACAGCAGGAGGCCGAGCGCCACGAGGGCGGCCGTTGCGGCCAGGCTTGGCGTCCGCTGGAGGCGAAGCCGACCGGCTGCCACGGCCGAGACCCCGAAGACGGCAGCAGTGAAGACGTGGAAGCTGATCCACCGGCCCCAGTCGACGGCGACGAGGTAGAGCGGAAGGAAGGGCAACGCGAGAAGGGCGAGAGCGACGAGGGTCCGGACCGGCGAGGACGTCAGCGTCGCCATGTAGGCAAAGCACGCCAGGGCGGCGGCGTAGCTGACGACGAACCGGCCCATCTCTGCCGAGGCGACGATGCCCCGGTAGTGCGCCGCGCGCTCCGCCGCGTCGAGCCCGAGGTAGCCGATCGCACCCTCGCACATCCGGCCGTCCACGGCGCGCTGGGTAAGCGCGCGGCACATGGCCCCGGTGTCGGCGGCCCCGGTGGTGCCGACGGCATAGACCGCGGCGAACAGCCCCGTGCAGAGGACGAGGGCGGCGCAGACGACCGCGGACCCCGGCAGGCTCCTGTGCGCCGAGGTCAGGTAGAGGAGGCCGAGATAGGTCGGGATGAACAGGACCAGTCCTTCATGCGCGACGAGGCCGACCGCGAAGAAAGCCGATCCCGCGATGACGGGGCCCCGGCGTCGCCCCGACCCGCCCAGCGCCACCATCGACAGCCCGGCGAAGGCCAGCACCTCCTTGCGCAGCGCCCCGTCCGGGTCGGCGACCCAGAAGACCGGGAAGATGGCCGGGCTGACCGCGAGAAGCACCCTCAGCGCGCCGCCGGGCAGACGCCCCAGAAGGGCGCGAAACGCCAGGTACGCGCTCGCCAGCAGCGCCAGCTGAAGACCGATGACCACGGAGACCGGATCGCGTCCGAGCATGTCGGACAGCCGGAGCAGTGCAGAGCCGAAGAGCCCGCGCCGCACCGCCCCGGCCTCGTTGTGGATCAGCCAGTCCCCCTGCCGCCAGTTGTGGGCGCCGGCCGCGGCGTCCTGAAGCAGAACCCAGGCGACATAGGCGAAGCTGAGCAGGAGAAAGCCGTCGGCGAGGCGGCCGAGGGCCCGGTCGGCGGTCAAGCGGCGTGCCGGGCGGCGAAAGCGCTCATCGCCCTTTCGCCGGCCTCGCATCATGCAAGGTACACTCCCTCGTCCGAGGCGTAGAGCGCGTTCACCAGTCCCTCGTGATGCGACCTCAGCGCCCGCTGGTTGAGCGAGCCCTTCTCGGTCACCTCGCCCTTGTCGAAGCTGGGCTCGTCCGTCAGGACCACGGCCCGCTTCACCCGCGCGGCCGAGCCGGTGGCCTTTTTCGCCGCCGCCGCCAAGGCCTCGGCCAGCGCCGCGTCCCGCGCGGCCGCGTCCATGCCCTGCGCCTGCTTGGACAGCAGCAGCAGCGCGCCAAGCTCGCTCTGGTCCTCGCCCACGATCACCGCGTCGCGGATCAGCCCGCCCATGGCATCGACCAGGGCTGCGCGCACCGCGCCCACGGTCACCCAGGTGCCGGTGCGCAGCTTGAAGTTCTCGGCCGTGCGCCCGTCGAAGTAGAAGCCCTTGGACAGGTCCTCGGGGTCCACCGGCTTCAGCGCGTCGCCCATGCAGTAGAAGCCCTCCTCGTCGAAGGCCTCGGCCGTCTTCCCGGGATCCTTGTAGTACCCCGGCGTGATCGTCGGGCCCTTGAGGCGCAGCTCCATCTTGCCGCCGACCGGCGCCAGTTTCATGGTCAGGCCCTTGGCGGGCACGCCGACGTTGCCCGCGCGGTCCTGGTCGGTCATGCAGGACAGGGCGAAGGGCGCCGTCTCGGTGGCGCCGAGCGAGGTGGAGAGCAGGACCGTCCGGCCCGTGGTCCGCCGCGCCAGGGCGCGCAGCCGGTCCCAGGTGTGCTGGGCCATGCCCGCGCCGGCATAGAACATCATCGAAAGGCGCGAGAAGAAGATGCGGGCGAGGTCCTCCTCCGCCTCGAGCGCGTCCACCAGCATGTCCCAGCCGATGGGGACGTTGAAGTACCAGGTGCAGGCCACTTCGCGCAGGTTGCGCAGGGTCTCGTCCATCTTGCCCGGCACCGGGCGGCCGTCGTCGATGTAGTAGGTCCCGCCGTTGGTGAGGACGAAGTAGCTGACCTTGTTGCCCGAGGCCGTGTGGTTCCACGGCGCCCAGTCCAGCGTCACCGGCGGCTGGTCCTGCACGAAGCGGTAGCAGTCCCGGATCATCGCCTGGTTGGCGCAGATCATGCCGTTGGTGTTGATCACCGCCTTGGGCGATCCGGTGGAGCCGGAGGTGAAGAGGTATTTCACGACCGTTTCCGGGGTCAGCGCGGCGCGGGCGGTGTCGGCGGGCTCCGGGTCCGCCTCGGCCAGGTCGTCGAAGGCGACGGCATGTTCGGGCACATTCCGGGCGCAGATCACCGGCTGGCCCTGCCCCGCGATGGCGGCGAAGGCCGGCGCGAAGGCGGCGCCGTCGTCCGCGAAGATCGCGCCCGGCTCCAGCGTGGCGGCGATGTCCTTCAGTTTGCCGTGGTCCTTCGAGACCAGAGAATAGGCCGGGGAGACGGGCGCGTAGGGGATGCCGGTGTAGAGGCAGGCGGCGCCGAGGAGCGCGTGCTCGAGGCTGTTCTCGGAGAGGATCAGCAGCGGCCGGGTCGGGCCAAGGCCCATCCGCAGGAGCGCAGCGCCCATGCGACGGGCTTTGTCCCGCGCCTCGCCATAGCTGATCCGCACCCAGTCGCCGTCCTTGCCCCGGCGGGCGATCCAGGTCCGGTCCGGGGCTTCGTCGGCCCAGTGGTCGAGGTAGTCCGCCAGGGTCGGCAGGTACTCCGGCAGCTCGCCTGTCTGGCGCATGAGGATGCTGCCGTCCTCGCGATGTTCATACTCGAATTCGGGGGACCAGAAGGCGGGGGCGTCCATTTGGGTCTCTCTGTCTGTCATCGTCTCAGCGCGGCGCCATGCGGATCGCGCCGTCGAGGCGGATCACCTCGCCGTTCAGCATGGGATTTTGCGTGATGTGGCTGGCCAGCGCGGCGTATTCCGCCGGGGCGCCGAGCCGCGAGGGGAAGGGCACTTGTTTGCCCAAGCTGTCCTGCACCTCCTGCGGCAGCCCTTCCAGAAGGGGGGTCAGGAAGAGGCCCGGCGCGATGGTGCAGACCCGGATGCCCTTGTCGGCGAGGTCGCGGGCCATCGGCAGGGTCATCCCCACGATGCCGCCCTTGGAGGCCGAATAGGCGATCTGCCCCACCTGCCCCTCGTAGGCGGCGACCGAGGCGGTGTTGACGATCACGCCCCGCGCCCCGTCCGCGCCGATGGGATCGGCGGCGACCATCCGGGCGGCGGCCTGGGAGGCGCAGTTGAAGCTGCCGATCAGGTTCACCCGGATCGTCTTGTCGAAGAGCGCCGGATCGTGGGCCGCCCCGCGCGAGACGGTCTTGGCGGCCGGGCCGATGCCTGCGCAATTGACGAGGACGCGGACCGGCCCGTGCGCCGCTTCGGCCGCGTCGAGACCGGCGGTGACGG
>JAMWZF010000270.1 GCA_024304875.1 Paracoccaceae bacterium | reverse complement strand
TTGCGGACCTCGCCTTTCAGCACCGCCGTCAGCGCCTGCTTTGCCAGGCCGGCGGACCGTGCCGCGATCTCGTAGCCGCCGGGACCGAAGGGAGACCGCAGGCCAAGGTTCCCGCCCTCCTTTGCCGACAGGTCCCTGAAGGCGGTCACGTAGCTTTCGGGATGGACGCGCAGGATATCCTCGTCCGTCGCGCGCTCGGCCCCGCCCGTCGCCAGTTCGGCCAAGAGACCCGACACGTCGAGGAGGTTCTTCATCCGCCGCTTGCTTTCGGGGGTCTCCGGCAGGCCGCCGGCTTCCATCGGCTGGACGAAGCCGCCCACCGGCAGGTTGCCGGCAAAGTTGCCGCCCGCATGCCAGAAGCACTCCTCGGACCAGTAGAATCCCGTTCTCATGGGGCGGACAGTGGCGCAGGATCCCGCGGGTTCCAAGAGGGGCTGCGCGGCCTCAGCCGCCGCCCGGCACCCGGCGCAGGCGATAGATGCCCTCCGGCAGGTTCAGAGCCGCCGAGAGATCGCGCATCTGCTGGATCGACAGGGTGATCTTGATGTCGCGGTCGGTGCGCGCGTCGTACTGTTCGACCGTGATGCAATCCTCGAAGGCGTTGATCACAATGTCTTCCTGAAGCGGCGCCGGGCCTTCGTCGACCAGGGTCACCACGGTGGCGTCGAAATCGTGCTCGATGCTGAACATGCGATCGAGCCTATCTCCGCAGAGCGCGGATGCAAGCCCGCACCGGCACGATGTATCGCAATGCCGTGAGGCGGCTGGCGCTGTCGGCCACCCTTGAGTAGAACCTGCGGACAGGCAGGCAGACGGAGGCAGGCATGCGGCGGTTCGGTCTTTTGGTGGCGCTGGGGCTGATGACCGCCGGCTGCGTGCCGATGACGACGACCCCCGTGGCGGGGCCGGTCCCTCTGCCATCCCAGCCCGTGGTCCAGTCGAACGAGCCGAGGACCACCCGCGTCGTCGCCCGCGATTTCGTCGCCGTCGTGCAACGGGTGGAGCCGGTCGCCGAGCGCGAGTGCCGGACGCGGTCCGTCACCCGCAATTGCGATTTCCGGATCCTCGTCGACGACCGGCCCGGGATGCCGGCCAATGCCTTCCAGACCGTCGACCAGGCAGGCCGGCCGATCATCGCGGTGACGCTTGCCCTGCTGGCGGATACCCGCAACGCCGACGAGATCGCCTTCGTTCTTGCCCACGAGGCGGCGCATCACATCGCCGGACATCTGGAGCGCCAGCGTCGCAACGCCACTGTCGGCGCGGCGGTCTTCGGGGAGCTTGCAGGGGCGCTGGGGGGTGGCACGGCGGACGGCATCCGCACCGCGCAGGAGCTGGGCGCCATCGTTGGCGCGCGCTCCTACTCCAAGGAGTTCGAACTGGAAGCCGACCGCCTTGGCACCATCATCGCCGCCCGGGCCGGGTTCGACCCGGTGCTGGGCGCCGACTTCTTCTTCCGCATCCCCGATCCGGGCGACCAGTTCCTCGGCACTCATCCGCCCAACGCCGACCGCGTTGCGATGGTGCGTCGGACTGCGGCAGGCCAGTAGCCGATCAGAGCGGGGTCAGGGTACCGACGGAGCTTTGGCGCGTTCCGTCGGGCCTCGTTTCGGTCAGCTGTATCCTGCCGTCACCGATCCAGTCGACCTGGATGCAGTCCCGGGCGACGGGCTCGGGCGAGTCGAAGATGCAGAGATCCTGGCCCTGTACCTCCCATCGCTCTTCGTCCGCGAAGGCGTCGACCATGACGCCGTCGACCTGGGCCGCCATGCCTGCGGTGCCGTCCGCCCTCAATGCGGCGATCAGAACGAGGTCCTGTTGACCGACGGCGTCCTGGGGAGCGCGGATGACGAGCCTCTGGCCCGTCAGTTCGGCTGTCAGATCCGGCCCGGTCAGGGTTTCTGCGGACTCCGGGATTGTCTGGCAGGCCGCGAGGCCCCCAAGGATGGCAAGGGCAAGCGCTGAACGTCTCATGGGCAGTCTCCTCCGGGGACAAGCCTGAGACACCGCGCCAAATCTGTCAAAAGGTATCGTGCCGGCCGGGACCGGATCAGCCGTAGGCCAGCGCACACCAGGTGATGACGGCGAAGAAGCAGCCAGATCCGCAGATGACGAAGAAATGCCAGATCGCGTTGTGGAACCGCAGTTGCGTCAGGCTGAAGAGCGCCGCGCCGATGGTGTAGAGCACCCCGCCGCAGAGGACGAGAGCGGTGCCGCCCGCCGGAAGCGTCTGCGCGATGGGCCAGAGCAGCAGGAGAGACAGCCAGCCGAGCACGAGGTAGAGGATCGTGTTGAGCCGCCCCACGTCGGACCAGAAGAACAGCCGCGCCGCGGCGCCGGTCAGGGCCAATGTCCAGACGACGGCAAGAACGGACCACGAGAAGGCCGACCCGATCAGCGCCACCAGTGGCGTGTAAGTGCCCGCGATCTTGAGATAAATAGCAGCATGGTCGATTCGGCGGAACGTCTCCCGCGCGTCTTCCCAGGGCGGGAAGTGGTAGAAGATCGAGGCGACGAAGCTGGCCACGATGGCGCCGGCGTAGATCGACACGGCGGCGATGGTGATGCCGTCGCTGTTGAGCGCGGCGAAGGTGATCAGCAGCACGCCCCCCACGATCCCCAGAAGGATGCCGGTGCAATGCATGACCAGGTCGGCGATGCGTTCGCCGCGCGTCTGCACGGGATAGGCCACGGCGGTGTCTGCGGTGCTGCTCATGGGACGAACATATCCTGATCGGTCTTAAGACAAAGTGACTCCGTGGCGTCAGACCGTCGCGGTTCCGAAGATGTGATGACTTCTGCCGCGTCGAATGGCCTTTTGACCTGGATCAAGGCGCGCCACGGTCAGGCGGGCGACGGTATCGGGACCGACAGGAGGAGACCGGGCGATGTTCTCGATGACGCGGATGGACGACCACGCGGAGCTGATGGGCCGGATGGCCGAAAGGGCCGGGGCGGACCTGGGCGACGCCCTGATCGCAGGCCTGATCGACGGGCAGACCCTGCGCGCGGCCTACTTCAGGTGCTATGCCTGCGGGGCCACGGAGGCCTGCCGGAATCACCTCGAGTCCGCAGCCGTCGCGCCCCCGGAATTCTGTCGGAATGGCAGGCTGATTGAGGATATCAGGTAATTAGCGCAAGGCGTTACGCGATCCGGCCCCAGAGGTCGTAGTCCCCGGCCTCGTCCACCTCGACCGTCACCATGTCGCCGACCGCGAGCCTCTCGGTCCCCTCGTCGATGAAGAGGTTGCCGTCGATCTCGGGCGCGTCGGCCTTGGTCCGGCAGGTCGCGATGCCGTCCTCGTCGATGTCGTCCACGAGGACGTCCATCCGCCGTCCGACCTTGGCCTCCAGCTTGGCCTCCGAGATGGCCTGCGCCTTCTCCATGAACCGCTCCCACCGGTCCTGCTTGACCTCGTCCGGCACGTGATCCGGCAGCGCGTTCGACCGGGCGCCGGCGACGTTTTCGTATTGAAAACAACCCACTCGGTCCAGCTGCGCCTCGTCCATCCAGTCCAGAAGGGTCTGGAATTCCGCTTCCGTCTCGCCCGGATAGCCGACGATGAAGGTGCTCCGCAGGGTGATGTCGGGGCAGATGTCCCGCCAGGCGGCGATCTTCTCCAGCGTCTTCTCGGCCGCCACCGGCCGGGCCATGCGGCGGAGCGTGTCGGGGTGCGCGTGCTGGAAGGGGATGTCGAGGTAGGGCAGAATCCCGTTTTCCATCAGGGGGATAAGCTCTGCCACATGGGGGTAGGGATAGACGTAGTGCAGCCGCACCCACATGCCCAAGCTGCCGAGGTCGCGGGCCAGCGGGACGATGGGGAACCTGTCCTCCCGGTCCTTCCAGTCGGTGCCGTAGGCCGAGGTATCCTGGCTGATGACGAGCAGTTCCTTGACCCCGGCCTCGGCCAGTTTCTCGGCCTCGCGCAGCACCGCCTTGTGGGGCCGCGAGACGAGCCGCCCGCGCATGTCGGGGATGATGCAGAACCTGCAGGCGTGGTTGCAGCCTTCGGAAATTTTCAAGTAGGAATAATGCCTTGGCGTCAGCTTGACCCCCTGCGGCGGCAGCAGGTCGACGAAGGGATCGGGGGCCGGGGGCACCGCGCCGTGGACGGCGTCGAGGACCTGTTCGTAGGCCTCGGGGCCGGTGACGGCGAGGACCTTGGGGTGGGCGCCGGTGATGTAGTCGGGCTCGGCGCCGAGGCAGCCGGTGACGATGACCTTGCCGTTCTCGGCCAGGGCCTCGCCGATGGCCTCGAGGCTTTCCGCCTTGGCGCTGTCGAGGAAGCCGCAGGTGTTCACGATGACCGCCTCGGCCCCGGCGTAATCGTTTGAAATCGCGTAACCTTCTGCCCTGAGCCGGGTCAGGATCCGTTCGCTGTCGACCAGCGCCTTGGGGCAGCCGAGAGAGACCATGCCGATGGTCGGCTGGCCGTCGCGGACGGTATCTGAGATGCGGGCGCGGGCCAGGTCGGGGCGAAGATCGGGCGGATTCTGCATGGGCGGCGTATACGCGCGGATCGAGCGCACGGGAAGGGGGTTCCGTCGCC
>JAMWZF010000027.1 GCA_024304875.1 Paracoccaceae bacterium | reverse complement strand
GTCCGGCGCGCTGATCTGGCCCGAGGCCGAGTAGTTGTAGAACCACGGCACCCGGTTGAAGAGCCAGACGAGGAAGAACTGCGCCGCCAGCGTCGCGACGGCGAGGTAGAACCCCTTGATCCGAAGGCTCGGCAGCCCGAAGGCCGCCCCCACCCCGGCGGTGATGGCCCCGGACAGAAGGATGTGGATCAGGATGGAGACTTCGGGAAACCCGGTCATCAGCTTGTAGCAGGCATAGGCCCCGACGGCCATGAACCCGCCGGTGCCCAGCGACACCTGCCCGCAGTAGCCCGTCAGGATGTTCAGCCCGATGGCGGCGATGGCGTAGATCAGGAAGGGCACGAAAATCGCGTTGGCCCAGTAGTCGTTGATGACGAAGGGAATGACGAGGAAGGCCACGGCCAGCACGGCGTAGTACCGCCACCGGTCGAACCGGATCGGAAAGGTCTGGCTGTCGGCGACGTAGCTTGTCTTGAAGTCGCCCGCTTCACGATAGAGCATCGCGCCCTCCCATTCTGCGGAGCAAACCCGGTTTCGCCACCGCGACCGACAAATCGCCCGTCATGATCCCCCCATCCGGTTGCCAAGGGCCCAGAACAGACCCATCCCGTGCAGCGCGGCAAGGCCGAGGATCACGGTCAGGGCCGCCATATCGTCCCCCGGCCAGACGAGCCGCGCGGCGACGCAGGCCGCCCAGCCGAGTCCGAGGATGATCCACCCCAGCGGATGCCCAAGGGCGTAGACCAGCTTCGGAAACCCGAAGCCCGCCGCGAGGATGCTCAGCCCGATCAGGATCTGCTCCGGGCCGATCGCCTGGCGCGGTCCACCGCCCCAGGTGGCGACCGACAGGGCCGGCACGACCCAGGCGGCGAAGAGGATGGCGCAGGCGCAATAGGCCCCGATCAGGAACCGGGCGAGCCTGCGCACTCCGGCACTGGTCATATCCGTCATGCCCGTCACACCCTCTCAATGATCTTCTCCCCGAACAGGCCCTGTGGCCGGAACACCAGCACGATGAGGGCGAGGACATAGGCGAACCAGTTCTCGGTCGCGCCGCCGATGGCCGGGCCGATCAGGAACTCGAACAGCTTCTCGCCCACTCCGATGATGAGGCCGCCCACGATGGCGCCGGGGATCGAGGTGAAGCCGCCCAGCATCAGCACCGGCAGGGCCTTGAGCGCGATGAGCGAGAGCGAGAACTGCACCCCCGACTTCGCCCCCCACATGATCCCCGCGACCAGGGCGACGAAGCCTGCCAGCGACCAGACCAGGACCCAGATGAAGTTGAGCGAGATGCCGACGCTGAGGGCCGCCTGGTGGTCGTCCGCCACCGCCCGCATGGCCCGGCCCTGCTTGGTGTACTGGCTGAAGGCGACAAGAGCGGCGACCAGCGCGATGGCGACCAGGGTCGCCACGATGTCCAGCTTGTCGATGAAGAAGCCGTAGAAGTCCTCGCCGCCGAGGAAGGCCGTGTTCTCCTCGATCCAGAACGACGCCCCCTGCGGCAGGCCCACGTCCAGAGTCTTGATGTCCGACCCCCACATCAGGTCGCCCACCCCTTCGAGGAAGTAGGCAAGGCCGATGGTCGCCATGAAGAGGATGATCGGCTCCTGCCCGACGAGGTGGCGGAAGACGAAGGTGTGCACGCACCAGGCCAGCGCGACCATGACGAGGGCGGTCAGCAGGATCGCGGCGATGGCCGGGATGTGCCAGCCGAAGTGGTGGATCTCGGTTCCGAAGATCGCGTTGATGAGGTGCGAGAAGGGCACCTGCCCCTCCATGATGCCCACCAGCGTCATCGCGGCGAACAGGGCCAGGACCCCTTGGGCGTAGTTGAAGATGCCGGAGGCCTTGAAGATCAGCACGAAGCCCAGCGCGACGAGGGCGTAGAGAACCCCGGCCATGAGCCCGTTCAGGACGACTTCGACCCCGTAGAGAAACTCAGTCGGCATCAGTCCTCCCCGCCCCGGACCTGATCCGGGGACTTGCGGCCGGCGTGAACCCGGACCGGGCCGGGGACGTGCAGGCGGTTGTCAATCATGGGCCACCCCCAGGTAGGCGTCGATCACCTCCTGATTGCTGCGCACCTCGCGCGGCGTGCCGTCCCCGATCTTCTTGCCGTAATCCATCACGACGACCCGGTCGGAGAGGTCCATGACCACGCCCATGTCGTGCTCGATCAGGGCGATGGTGGTCCCGAACTCGTCGTTCACGTCGAGGATGAAGCGGCTCATGTCCTCCTTCTCCTCCACGTTCATCCCCGCCATGGGCTCGTCCAGCAGCAGCAGCTTCGGCTCCGCCGCCAGCGCCCGGGCCAGTTCCACCCGCTTCTTCAGGCCATAGGGCAGACGGCCCACCGGCGTCTTGCGGATCGCCTGGATCTCGAGAAAGTCGATGATCTTCTCGACGGCCTCGCGGTTCTCGACCTCCTCCCTCTCGGCCCCGCCCTTCCACAGGGCCTGGGCGAAGAGGCCCCGCTGCATGTGGGTCAGCCGTCCCGTCATGATGTTGTCCAGAACGGACATGCCGTCGAACAGGGCAATGTTCTGGAAGGTCCGGGCGATGCCGAGGCGGGCGACCTGGTAGGGGCGCATCGGCGGGCGCTTCTCGCCGCGGAACCAGACTTCGCCCTCCTGCGGATTGTAGAAGCCGCTGATGACGTTCAGCATCGAGGACTTGCCGGCCCCGTTCGGGCCGATGATGGCCCGGATCTCGCCCTCGCGGATGTCGAAGGAGATGTCCTCGATGGCCGTCACCCCGCCGAAGCGCAGGGTGATGTTCTTCATCTCCATCAGGATGCCGCCGATCTGGCGGCCGTCCTCGGTGACGTAGGGCTCCACCGTGTCCTTCATTCCGCTGCCACCTGTCTGCTCTGAACCGGCACGACCGCCGCGTCCTGGATGATGAGCGTCGCGCGGATCTTGCCCTTGCGGCCGTCCTCGTAGGTCACTTCCGTTTCGGTGTAGATTTCCGACGATCCGTCGTAGAGCGCGGTGACGAGGTCGCCGAACTTGTCGCCGATCACGCCGCGGCGGACCTTGCGGGTGCGGGTCATCTCGCCGTCGTCGGCGTCCAGCTCCTTGTGCAGGACGAGGAAGCGGTGGACCTGGCAGGCCGAGAGCATCTCGTCCTCGGCCAGCGAGCGGTTCACCTCCTCGACGTGGCCCTTGACGATTTCCAGCACGCGGGGGTTCTGGGAGAGCTCCTGGTAGGAGGCATAGGCGATGTTGTTCCGCTCGGCCCAGTTGCCCACCGCCGTCAGGTCGATGTTGATGAAGGCGCAGCAGCGGTCGCGGCCGTTGCCGAAGACGACCGCTTCCAGGATGTTCGGGTAGAACTTCAGCTTGTTCTCGACGTACTTGGGCGCGAACAGGCTGCCGTCCGCCATCTTGCCCACGTCCTTGGCCCGGTCGATGATCCGCAGGTGGCCGGTGCCCTCCTCGATGAAGCCGGCGTCGCCGGTGGCGACCCAGCCCTCGGGGTCCTTGGTCGAGGCCGTCGAATCCGGGTTCTTGAAGTATTCCACGAAGACACCGGGCGAGCGGTAGAAGACCTCCCCGCTCTCCGCGATTCTAAGCTCAACCCCCGGCGAGGGCACCCCCACGGTATCGGGCCGGACCTCGTTGTCGGGCTGCTGGGTGATGAAGACCGAAGCCTCGGTCTGGCCGTAGAGCTGTTTGAGGTTGATGCCGAGGGCCCGGTAGAAATCGAAGATCTCGGGCCCGATCGCCTCGCCGGCGGTATAGCCGACGCGGACCCGGCTGAGGCCGAGGGTGTTCTTCAGCGGGCCGTAGACGAAGAGATTGCCGAGGGCGTAGGACAGCCGGTCGCCGAAGCTGACGCTTTTCCCGTCGAGGATCTGCGGCCCGACCCGGCGGGCGACGTCCATGTAGCGGTGGAACAGCCAGCGCTTGAAGCGGCCTGCGTCCTCCATCCGGATCATCACCTGGGTCAGCTGGGTCTCGAACACGCGGGGCGGGGCGAAGAAGTAGGTGGGGCCGATCTCGCGCAGATCGGTCATCATCGTCGTCTCGCTCTCGGGGCAGTTGACGCAGAAGCCGGTCCACATGGCCTGACCGATCGAGAAGATGAAGTCGCCGACCCAGGCCATCGGCAGGTAGGCCAGCACCTCGTCGGAGGCGCGCAGGTGATCGAACTCCGCGGAGTTCTTCGAGGTCTCGATGATGTTGCGGTTGCTGAGGACGACGCCCTTGGGCCGTCCGGTCGTACCGGAGGTGTAGAGCATCACGCAGGTGCTGTCGTAGTCCAGCTTGTCCTGCCGTTCGCGCAGGATCGGCTCCAGCCGCTGGCGGCCGGCCCGGCCCTCGGCCTGAAGGTCGGCGAGGGCGTTCATGTGGGTGTGGTCGTATTTGCGCAGGCCGCGCTTGTCGACGTAGACGATCTGGTCGATGCCGCTGACGGTCTGCTGGACGTCGATCACCTTGTCGACCTGCTCCTGGTCGCCGCAGACGACGAAGCGGGCGCCGCAATGATCCAGGACGTAGGCCATCTCCTCGGCGTTGGCGTCCTGGTAGAGCGGGACCGGGATCGCGCCGCATTTCTGCGCGGCGACGATGGACCAGTAGAGGGCGGGGCGATTGCGGCCGATGACGGCGACGCTGTCGCCCTCCTCCAGCCCCAGCGCGATCAGGCCCATCGCCAGCGCGTCGATCTCTTCCGCCGCCTGCGCCCAGGTCCAGCTTTGCCAGATGCCGAATTCCTTCTCGCGGTAGGCCGGCTTGGACCCGTACTTGGCCGCGTTCCGCGCCAGGAGGGCCGGAATGGAACGAAGATCACCCGTGGGCGAGGCCTGTGCGGTCAACGATATCCTCCCTGCCCGGGGCTCCTCTCCCCGAGTCTTGGCAAGAATATTGCGGGAGTGCCCCCGCCGCCGTCAAATGGTTTTTTGAACAGTCGTTCATTTAACGAACCGGCACCTCAGAATCCGAACCTCTCGGCCCGGTCGTACAGGATGGGGTCGATCAGACGGTCGTAGGTGCCCTGGCCGCGGAGGGTCTGGTGTCCGGTGTCGTAGCGCAGACCGATGGAGATACTGCCGCCGTCGTCCCCGTCCCCCATGCGCCGGCCGACGAGTCCGAAAGCACGCAGCCCGCCCGACACCTCGTAGGCGACGCCCAGCTGTGCGCTGGTGATCCGGGCATTCGCATCATCGACCAGGTCGAAACGGCCGAGCATGTCGACACGGCCGGAAACCGCATAGGCCACATCTGCCAGCACGGCGGAGCGGCTTTCGAACGCGAGAGCGTTGATCGTGACGTCCAGGCGGCTGGTGCGATGCTGAAGGGTCAGAGCGATGAGATCCTCGACATCGTGCCCCCCGGCGTACCAGGCCAGCGTCGCTCCGGTGCCCTCGCCAAAGGCGTAGCCGCCCGACAGGCCGTGGTACTCCTCGGCGAGGATCGTACCGTCGTCGCTTTGCCCGGCAAAGGCGGCGGCCCACCAGGGACCGTTCGAATAGACGGCGCCGAACTCGCTGAACCCTCGCTCTGCGCCATCCAGCTCAAGATAGGCGGCATCAAGATAGAGCGAGACGGCCAGGGTCGCCGGGTAATCCAGTTCAATGGCAAAGGAGCGGAAGTCCGCAGCCCCGGCGCCGTCGACCGAACTGGAGTCGAATTCCAGGCCCGCGAAGAACAGCCCGCCCATGTCCCAGCCACCGGCGAGCGAGACATTCGCACTCTCCCCGTCACCCGCTGCCGTGCCTATGCGGGAGAAGGTCAGGACGGATTCGGAAAACAGCTTGTCGCCTTCGATCGCCGACGCCGGGGTGGCGAGACACAGAAGTGCGGCGGGGCAAACGATGGTTCGGATCATGGCACTGATCGGTCTCTTGCGGGAAGGTGATCCGGCGAGCCTACCGCGGGCCGGAGCCACCGGACATGAAAAAAGGGGCGGACCTGCGGCCCGCCCCCGTTCTTGGCTGCAACCGATCGGTCGATCAGTTGAAGGAGTAGATCAGCGAGACGCCGGCGGTGTGGTCGGTATCGTCCAGGCCGTCGTCGGGGTCCGTGTGATATTCGGTGACCAGCGAGGTCCGCAGGGCCAGCGTGTCGGTCACGTTCACGTTCACGCCCATGTCGTTGAAGACCACGGTATCGCTCTCGGAGGCGATGATGTCGGTCTCGACGGTGAAGGCGGTCTGCGAGTTGAACAGCTGGTAGTAGTTCGACGACACGGACAGGGCGCCTTCCTCGAAGTCCTCGAGGTTCTCAAGCTGGGCGACCCGGTAGCCCGGACCCGCCTGCACCGACCACTGGGTCGTCGGAGTGTTGAAGATACGGTAGCCGACACCGAAACCGAGGAAGTTGTCGGAGGTCTCGAACGGCGTCGCGTCGACTTCGAAGCTGTCGATCCGGCCCTGCAGCTTGGTGAAGAAGTAGAAATCCGGGTTCGCGAAGTCGCGGGTGTATTCGGCGTCGTAGAGAAGCTGGTTCTCGGTCTCTTCGCCGTCTTCCTCGGTGTAGGTGTAGCTCAGCGCGAGGTCGTAGCCGTTGCGGCCGTCGTAGAAGCCAAGATTGGCACCGATGCCGACATTGGCGGTGTCGGTGTTGCCGGCGGTGGCATTGGCCTGAAGCGCCATGTCGCCGCTGAAGCCGAGGGGCCGGCCTTCGTTGCCGAATGCGTCGGGGGTGGTGTCGAAATCATCGGCGATGTCTTCGTTCAGATCGTCGATGTTGTCCTGAACCGTGGTGGACGCGGTCTGGGCGAACACGCTGCCGGCGCTCAGCGCCAGAACTGCGGTCGTCGCGGCAAGGGTCGTCTTGAAGGTCATATCTCTTCTCTCCTCTGGAGATCGGTTGCGGCGCGGCAGAAATGCCAGATACGCGGAGATATGGACCCCTGAGCGGATTCCTTAAGGCCTGTAGGGTCAATTAGGGCAACCCTGCGGAACGAGCGTTGCTGTGGCGTGACAGCGGCCAAATGCCGCCGAAATAGACGTCAATCGGATCAACATCTTACTGGGATCACCAGGTTGTGTTCGCCCTTGAACGGCGTTCAACCCTTGACGAAAAGCGGATGCCGAAATCGGCGACACTTTGCCGGCCCATATATCGCTTTGATAATCTGATCGCCAATCAAGATCGAAATGCCGGCGATTGAGGGGGCAAATGACGCCCCCTCGGTCTTCAGTTGGCGCCGCGCGTCAGAGCCCCATGCCGATGAGTTCCAACGAACCGGTCAGGCGATCGGTCTGGGTCTGGCGCGAGGTCGGCTTTTCGCCCATGTCGTAGGTCATGCCGACGGTGAAGCCGTCGACCTCTTCGCCCAGGGCCTCCAGCCGGCTGAGTTCGGCGAACACGCTGAAGCTGTCGTCGATGTCGTAGTAGCCGCCCAGCGAATAGGTGCTCGCCAGCTCTTCGCCGTCGAAGGAGGCCCGGCCGTAGCTGCCGGTCACGCCGTAGCCGGCGCCGAAGCCGTAGGCCGCTGCAAGATTGTAGGCGCTGAGTTCATCGATCCGGATGATGTCGAGGGCGGCGTCCAGCGCCTCGCCGTCGTGGTTGACCGACGCGATGTAGAGCTTTTCGTCGAAGTCCACGTTGTCGCCCTCGATCCCGTGGATCGACAGGGATGCATCGGTTCCGGGGAGGATTTCGTAGCCGACCATCACGCCATAGAGCGCTTCGGCCCCCAGTTCGTCCTCGTCGAGGAAGGCATAGGCGCCGCGGACCGAAAAGGCACCGGCGCCATAGGCGAGGCCGACTTCGGTGAACGACGTGTTCTCGTCGAGCCCGAGGACATCGACGCCGAGGGTGCTGTAGGACACGTCGGCCCGGATCGCGCCGAAGGTGTAGCCCGCGCCGAGGGACAGCGCGGAAAGGTCGATGTCTTCGCCCTCGATGCCGAGCCGCACGATGTCGCCGTCCACGAACAGGTCCGCCGCTCCGTAGTCTACCCCGACCGAGGCGGACCCGGTGATCACGTCAAGTGTCACGCCCTGTTCCTCGAACTGCGAGTAGGACAGCCCGGCGTTGGCGTAGGAGATGTCCTGGGCCGCGGCGGCGGACGCCAGGGCCGTCAGAGTGGCGGTGGTGGTGAAGAGAAAAGTGCGCATGGGTACTGTCCCGAACAAAGGTTGCCTCACCGTCGATTTGCGCCTGACTTCGGGACAAAGCCAGAGAAATAGTTAACCTTTGTTAACGTGGCTGGGAAACGTGGCGGCGGCGCCTCATTCACTCCGCCGCGACAGCCCCCGCGACCGGCTCTGCCCGCACGGCGCAGAACTTGAATTCCGGGATCTTGCCGTAGGGGTCGATGGCCGAATTTGTCAGCAGGTTCGCCGCCGCCTCGACGAAGGCGAAGGGCAGGAAGACCATGTCCGGCGCCACCGCCCGGTCCGCCCGTGCCATGATCTCGACCGTGCCACGCCGGGTGCTGAGCCGCAGCATGTCGCCGGCCTCGACCCCCAGCTTGCGAAGGGTGGACGGGTGCAGCGAGCAGTTCGCCTCGGGCTCCACCGCGTCGAGCACCTTCGACCGCCGCGTCATGGAGCCGGTGTGCCAGTGCTCAAGCTGCCGCCCGGTGGTCAGGATCATCGGGTAGTCCACATCGGGCACCTCGTCGGGGGCGATGACGCTGGCGGGGGTGAACCGGGCCCGGCCGCCCGCACGTGGGAAGCCGTCGGCGAAGACGATGGGTTGCCCGGGATCGGTGGGCGAGAGCGACGGATAGGTCACCGCGTTCTCGTCGAGAAGCCGCGCCCAGGTGATGTTGTTCAGCGACTTCATGCCCCTCGCCATCTCGTCGAAGACCTGGCTCGGGTGGTCATAGGTCCAGTCCAGCCCGCAGCGCCGCGCCAGCTCGGTCGTGATCGCCCAGTCCTCGCGCGCCTCGCCCGGGGGCGGCAGGGCGGGCCGGCCCATCTGGACCTGCCGGTTGGTGTTCGTGACGGTCCCGGTCTTCTCGGCGAAGGCCGAGGCGGGCAGGATCACGTCGGCGTAGTTGGCCGTCTCGGTCAGGAAGATGTCCTGCACCACGAGGTGGTCGAGCTTGGCCAGTGCGTCGCGGGCGTGGTCGACGTCGGGGTCCGACATCGCCGGGTTCTCGCCAAGGATGTACATTGCCTTGATGTGGCCCTCGTGGACCGCATCCATGATCTCGGTCACGGTCAGGCCCTTCTCGCCATCCTGGTAGCTGTCGGTGCCCCAGATCTCGTTGAAGGCACTGCGCACGCCGTCGTCGGTGACCGGCTGGTAGTCCGGCAGGAACATCGGGATCAGCCCGGCGTCCGACGCCCCCTGCACGTTGTTCTGGCCGCGCAGCGGGTGCAGGCCCGCGCCAGGGCGGCCGATGTGGCCGGTCATCAGGGCGAGCGAGATCAGGCAGCGGGAGTTGTCCGTCCCGTGGATGTGCTGCGAGATGCCCATGCCCCAGAAGATCATCGCCGCCTTGGCGGTCGCGAAGGTGCGGGCGACGTCGCGCAGGACCTCGGCCTCGATGCCGCAGATCTCGGCCATCTTCTCGGGCGAAAAGTCCTTGAGGTGCTCCTTCTGGGCATCCCAGTTCTCGGCGTAGGCTTCGATGTACTGCCGGTCGTAGAGCTCTTCCTCCACGATCACGTGCATGATCGCGTTCAGCATCGAGACGTCCGCGCCGGGCCGGAACTGGAGCATGTGGGACGCGAACCGCCGCAGGCCCACGCCGCGCGGGTCCATGACGATCAGCTTGCCGCCGCGTTTGGCGAACTGCTTGAAGTAGGTGGCGGCGACGGGGTGGTTCTCGACCGGGTTGGCGCCGATGACGATGGCGACATCGGCGTTCTCGATCTGGTTGAAGGTGGCGGTGACGGCGCCGGAGCCGACGTTCTCCATGAGGGCGGCGACCGATGAGGCGTGGCAGAGCCGGGTGCAGTGATCGACGTTGTTGTGGCCGAAGCCCTCGCGGATGAACTTCTGGAAGAGGTAGGCTTCCTCGTTGGTACACTTGGCCGAGCCGAAGCCGGCGACCTCGCGGCCGCGGCCCTTCAGCCCATTCGCGGCAAAGTCGAGCGCCTCCTCCCAGCTCGCCTCGCGGAAGTGGCGGCTCCAGTCGGCGGGGTCGACGTTGAGGCCCTTGGCGGGCGCATCCTCCCGCCGGATCAGCGGCTTGGTCAGCCGGTGCGGGTGGTGGATGTAGTCAAAGCCGAAGCGACCCTTGACGCAGAGCCGCCCTTCGTTGGCGGGCCCGTCGATGCCGTCGACATAGGCGATCCTGTCGCCCTTCACCTTCAGCGACACCTGGCAGCCGACGCCGCAGAAGGGGCAGACGCTCTTCACCTCGCGGTCGTAGTCGGCGCTGTCTCCGACCTGCTGGTCGTCCATGACGGAGGCCGGCATCAGCGCCCCGGTCGGGCAGGCCTGCACGCATTCGCCGCAGGCGACGCAGGTGCTGGCGCCCATCGGGTCATCGAAGTCGAAGACCGGGTAGGCATCGTGCCCGCGCCCCGCCATGCCGATTACGTCGTTCACCTGCACCTCGCGGCAGGCGCGGACGCAGAGGTTGCACTGGATGCAGGCGTCGAGGTTCACACGCATGGCGACGTGGCTGTCGTCGAGCAGCGGGATCCGGTCGGCCTCGAGCGTCGGAAAGCGGCTCTCCGTCACGCCGTTGGCCTCGGCCATGTCCCAGAGGTGGGCGGACTTGTCGTGGGCGGCGGGGCGTTCGGGCTGGTCGGCGAGGAGCATCTCGATGACCATCTTGCGCGCCTGCACCTCCCGGGCGCCCTCCGTCGTCACCGTCATGCCGTCCTGAGGCTCGCGGATGCAGGAGGCGGCGAGGTTCCGTTCACCGTCGATCGACACCATGCAGGCCCGGCAGTTGCCGTCGGGGCGATAGCCCTTTGCGGGCTTGTGGCAAAGGTGGGGGAGGACGGTGCCCATGCGCTCGGCCACCTGCCAGATCGTCTCGCCGGCCTCGGCCGTGACCTCGGTTCCGTCGAGGGTGAAGGTGATGGTGTCGGTCATTGGATCCTCCGGTTCGGTCCACCTTAGAGCATCCGCGAGGAGAAGCACAAAACACGACTGCGACCATGAGCGCGTGAATCGCGCCAATGGCGGGGCGGGTGTTTCCGATCGGCGTCATCCCGGGCGGTTTCCCTTCCCGCCGCCCCGCGCTAAGCCTGCGCCGAAGAAGGAGACCGAGATGGGCGAGATCACCCTGGTCCGGCACGGGCAGGCCAATTCACACGCGACGACCGAAGAGGATTACGACCGGCTGTCGGAGCTCGGGCACGAGCAGGCGAAGTGGCTGGGTGAGTGGATGGCCGAGCACGAGAAGCCCTTCGACCATGTCGTCTCGGGCACCCTGCGCCGGCACCGCGAGACGGTGGCGGGCATGGGATTTCAGGCCGACGAGGATGCCCGGCTGAACGAGCTGGATTACTACCGCCTGACCGCCGCGCTCAACGCCTTCGACGGCACGCCTGCCCCGGGGCCCGACGGCTTCGCCGATCACATGCCGAAGGTTTTCGCCGCCTGGCACGCGGCCGAGATCCAGGGCGCCGAGAGCTACCACGCCTTCGAGACGCGTGTGGGAGAGATGCTGCGCGAAGCGGCAGTGCCGGGCCGGCGGATCCTCTGCGTGACGTCGGGCGGGGTGATCGGGATGGTGCTGCGGCACCTTCTGGACCTCGACCTGATCCGGATGGCGGCCGTCATGCTGCCGATCTACAACACCTCCCTGCACCGGATCCACGTGATGCCGGGGCGGACGATCCTGGCCGGGTTCAACGCCACGCCGCACCTCGACCCACCGGATCGGGAGCTGGCGCGGACGTTCTATTGAAGCGGATTTTACGGATTGTCGCACCATGATTTTCAGAGCGATTTCATGGACTTGCAGCCTGCGCTCTAAGAATTTTAGAAACGGGCCGAAAAAGCCAATGAAATCAATGGGGCTTGGGGCCGATTTCTAATTTTCTTAGAGCCGGCGTCGGCGCGGGAAAAATACAATGATTTCAGAGGTCAACCACCGCGATAGAGCGCGTCCTCCTCTGCCCCCGCGTCGATGCCAAGCGCGTCCAGCCCGGCCTCGAGGTGGTCCGGCAGGTGGGGCGATCCCTTGAGATAGTCCGCCGTCGGCACCGTCGCCTCGCGGGTCGCGGTCTCGACCGCATCCTCCCAGTCCTCCGGCTCGAAGGAGCCGCGTCCGATCCAGAAGATCGCGACCAGCTCGGCCTGCTCCTCCTCGGTCAGGCGGGCGACGAACTGGTCGAACTCGCGCTCGGCGCGGTCCAGCTCGCGGGCGAGGATGATGACCTCGGCCACCTTGTCCGTCGTGATCTCCATGGCGCGCCTCCCGTGGTTGCCTGTCCTCCAGACTGGCGGACCACGAGACGCGCCGCCTTGATCCAGGACAAGGCGCGCCGGATCAGCGGCCGAACAGCCGGTAGTAGGCCCAGTCCGGCAGGAACTGGCCGAGGCGGAAGACCCAGGAGAACAGCAGCGGGAAGTTCTTCTTGAAGTCGTCCGTGTTGAGATGCTCGAAGACCTCCTTGGCGGCCTCGTCGGCCTCCATGATCGCGGGCATCTTGAAGTCGTTCTTGTCGGTCAGCCGGGTCTTGATGAAGCCGGGGTTGATCAGCTGGACCTCGACGCCGGTCTTGCGCAGGTCGCAGTACATGCTCTCGGCCAGACTCATCAGGCCGGCCTTGGTCATCGAGTAGCCGATGGCGCCCGGCAGGCCGCGGAAGCCCGAAAGCGAGCCGATGATGACGATGTGGCCCTTGTCCTTCTCGACCATCGGGTGGATCACCGCGCCGATGGTGTTGACCGCGCCGCGCAGGTTGATGTCGATCATCGTGTTCACCTTCTCGGTGTCCCAGTCCTGCGCCGCCATCGGCCAGTAGGCCCCGGCGAGGTAGACGATCCCGTCGAAGTCGCCGGCCTCGTTCACGGCCCGGGTCACGTCGTCGAGGTCGGTGACGTCGAAGGGCAGGACGGTCGCCTTGGCGGGAAGTTCGGCCGCCAGCTCGTTCAGACGGTCCTCGCTGCGGGCCGAAATGATCAGCTCCGCGCCGACCCGGCTCATGACATGGGCCAGCGACCGGCCGAGACCTTCGCTTGCCCCAACCAACCAATACCGTTTGCCTTGCCAGTCACGCACGTCGATGTCTCCTTTCGGGGCCGGATTCGGCTTCATAATGCAGGTAGGGCGGACGGGATGCGAGTCACCGGTGCCCTAGCGGCTGACCTCGTCCGCCGGCGGATGCGGGCGCGGGCGGTAGCGCACACCTTTCCACCAGAGTTTGAGCGCCTGCCAGTGGATCAGCCCCAGCACCCGGCGCGAGCCGAAGGGTCGGCGAATCATCGCGCGCAGGATCGCGGCGGTCGTCAGCGGGCGGCGGTCGCCGGTCAACGTGGCGATCAGACCGCGATTGCCGTCGGTCAGGGCGATGCGGATCCTGATTGCCGTCTCGGTGACGTCGAAGCGGAAGCGGTAGCCGCCGGAGATGTCCTGGAAGGGCGAGACGTGGAAGACCTTGGTGGCATTGAGCTCGCTGGCCCAGTCGATGGGGCCGTGATCGTCGCGGAAGCAGAGGTAGGAGTGGCGGTCGCCGAAGGTGTTCGTCACCTCGGCGATGACCACCCGCAGGACGCCGCCCGCGTCGCGGCAGAGCCAGAAGGACACCGGGTTGAACACGTGCCCCAGCACACGCGGCTGGGCGAGGATCTCCACTGTCGCAGGCGGGGGCAGGCTATGGGGAGCGAGCACCTCGCGGACCCAAGGCGCCCCCCGCCCCTGCCCGGGCGGCCCGCCGTGATCGCTGTCATGCAGCGACATCAGGCCGCGCCGGTTCCGACCAAAGCCGGCAGGCCCCGTCACCGCTGCCTCGGCGTCCGTCAGGACGTAGTCGATGGAGTAGGCGAAGGCGTTGTCCGTGTCCCCGACCCGGCCGTGCCAGGTGCGGGCGGCGATATGGTCGATCCCGGTCACTCGGCGGCCACGGCCAGCGGATCGGGCGCGCGGAGCCCCTCGACCACCGCCTCGGCGCTGGCAAGGCCGTCTTCGTGGAAGCCGTTCTTCATCCAGGCGCCGCAGAGCCAGGTGTGCCGACGACCGTTCCGCGCTCCCGCCTCCTTCTGCGCCGCGAGGGCGGGCAGGTCGTAGACCGGGTGGCGGAAGGTCACCTCGTCCCAGGTCAGGTCCTCGCGGATCTGGCGGTCCGAATTGAGGGTGACGAAGATGTCCTCGTCCTTCAGCCAGGGCTGCAGGGAGTTCATCCAGTAGGTCAGGTCGATCGGGCCAGGGGCCCGGTTCGCCACCTCGGTATAGACCCAGGACGACCAGACCTTGCGCCGCCGCGGCATCACCGAGGCGTCGGAATGCAGCACGATCCGGTTCGGCTGGTAGCGCACGGCCGAGAGGATCCGCCGCTCGTCCGCGTCGGCGTCGGACAGAAGGCGCAGGGTGTCGTCGGAATGGGTCGCGAGGATCACCTCGTCGAACCGCTCCCACTCGCCGCCCTCGATCCGGACCTCGGCGCCCATCTCGTCCCGCCGCACGCCGGCGACGGGGGCGTTCAGCCGGATCTGGGCGCCGCGCTCGCGCAGGGCCGCGCCGACGCGGGAGACGTACTGCCGCGAGCCGCCCCGCACCGTGTACCACTGGTGCTGGCCGGTGTGGTGCAGGAGGGCGTGGTTCTCGAAGAACTCCATCATCGCCTTGGCGGGGAAGTCGAGGATCTGCTCGCAGGGGGTGGACCAGATCGCGCCGGACAGCGGCAGGAGGTAGTAGTCCCGGAACCACGGACCCATCCGAAGCCGGTCGATCAGCCCCCCGATGGTCATCGCCTCGTCGCTGCGGGCGGTGTCGAGGGCGCGGGCGTTGAAGCGCACCACGTCGCGGATCATCCGCAGGAAGGCGGGCCGGGCGAGGTTGCGGCGCTGGGCAAAGACGGCGCCGGCGCTCGCGAGGCCGTATTCCACCGCGCCGCCGCCAATGGAGGCGCCGAAGCTCATGTTGCTCTCGCAGACCGGCACACCCAGCTCGGCGAAAAGGGCCGTCAGCCGGGGATAGTTGGCATAGTTGAAGACGATGAAGCCGGTGTCGACCGGCTGGTCGCCGTTCCGGCCGGCCATCTTCGTGCGGGCATGACCGCCCAGCCGGCCCTCGGCCTCGATCAGGGTGACATGGTCGTCACGGGACAGCGCCAGCGCCGCCCCCAGTCCCGAGATGCCGGCGCCGATCACGGCAATCTTGCGAGGCGGACGTGCCGCGGCTTCAAATGGCATGTTCTTGTCTTTCCGTCGTGAATTCCCCTTGCACTGCCCTACGTCGCATTGCCAGCCATGGATGAAAGAAAATTCTCCCGATCTGGTGATCCGTCTGCCGAACCGGGCCGTAATGCTGTCATGTTCACCGAGCCGGACACCTCCATCAAAGCGGATGCATCGCTGCGCGGTCTGCCCTACTCTGGGCTGACGCCGGTGAGGTCATCGCGCCCGAAAGGAAATCTGGTGAAGGTTGCTGAGGCCACACGGCCCGCACCCGATTGGGTGCCCGAGATGGAAGCGGTCCGCGACCGAAAGGACCAGCGTGCCTTCAAGGCGCTCTTCGGTCACTTCGCGCCGCGGGTGAAGGCGTTCCTCATGAAGGGCGGCGCCAGCGCCGACATCGCCGAGGACGTGGCGCAGGAGGTCATGGCGACCCTCTGGCGCAAGGCGCATCTGTTCGACCCGGCGCGCGCGAGCGTGTCGACCTGGGTCTTCACGATTGCGCGGAACAAGCGGATCGACCTGATCCGCAAGGAGAGACGACCGGAGCCCGAGGATCTGCCCTGGGGCCCCGAGGCAGAGCCGGACCAGGACGAGGCGCTGGCGCTGCAGGAAGACTGCGAGAGACTGGGCGAGGCTCTGGCCGCCTTGCCTGAAAAACAGAAGGACCTTATCAGGCGCGCCTATTTCGGCGACCTGACCCACCGGGAGATCGCCGAACAGACCGGCCTGCCCCTCGGGACAATCAAGTCCAGGATACGTCTGGCGCTGGATCGCCTGCGCCACGCGATGGGATAACGGAACATGACGACGCAAATCAGGCACCACCTCACCGACGACCTGCTGATGGCCTATTCGGCCGGCAGCCTGCCGGAAGCCTTCAGCCTCGTGGTCGCAAGCCACGTGTCGATGTGCGACGAGTGCCGCGCGCGGCTGGCCGGCTTCGACGCGGTGGGCGGATCGGTCATGGAGGCGATGGAAGTCGCGGACATGAGCGAGGAGGCATTCGGCGCGACACTCGCCCTGATCGCGGCGAACGAGGATGCCGAGCCGGCCCCCGCACCGCGCACCGGCCTCTTTCCCGCGCCCCTGCGCGACTGGATCGGCGGAGATGTCGACACGATCGTCTGGCGCGGCGTCGGCGGCGGCGTGAGCCAGGCCGTCATCCAGACCCGGGGCCCCGAGACCGTGCGCCTGCTGCGCATCCCGGGCGGCACCGCGGTGCCCGACCACGGCCACGGCGGGACCGAGCTGACCATGGTTCTGCAGGGCGCCTTCCGGGACGAAACCGACCGATTCGCGGCGGGCGACGTGGAATGCGCCGACGAGGACATGACCCATACCCCCGTGGCCGAACCCGGGCCGGATTGCATCTGTCTTGCCGCGACGGACAGCAGGCTTCAGTTCACCGGCCTTCTGCCGCGGATAGCGGGCCGGATCATGGGTATCTGAGTTCGCAGGGGCGGGTTGAAACCCACCGCACGCGCTGGCCGATGTGTCCGGGTCAGTCCCAAGCCAGCGGCGAGGTGATCCC
>JAMWZF010000269.1 GCA_024304875.1 Paracoccaceae bacterium | reverse complement strand
GGCGGCGGTCTCGGCCCGCAGGATGCGGGGGCCGAGGGTCACGGGGGCGCAGAAGTCGAGAGCGGTGAGTCGCTTGCGTTCGGCCTCGGAAAAGCCGCCCTCGGGACCGATCAGGATCGCGCCGGGGCCGGGGCGGTTCGGGAAGGTCCCCTGCCCCGCCGCGCCTTCGTCGCAGAAGAAGAGGGTGCGGGAGGGGTCCCAATCCGCAAGGAGGTGGTCCAGTCTGACCGGTTCGGCCACCTCGGGCACCACCGTCGCGCCGCATTGCTCGGCGGCCTCGATGACCTGAAGGCGGACGCGGTCAGTGCGGACGCGCTCGGAATTGGTGAACTCGGTCAGGACGGGGAGGAGGCGGGCGGCGCCCAGCTCCACCGCCTTCTGCACGACGAAATCGGTCTGCGCCTTCTTGAGCGGCGCGAAGAGGAGCCAGACATTGGCGGGGGGCAGGTGCGGCGCGCTTTGCCCGCCGATCCGCAGGATGCCGCCGCGCTTGCCGGCCTCTTCCACCGTGGCGATCCACTCGCCCGACACCCCGTCGAAGACCCGCAACTCGGCCCCCGCCCCGAGGCGCATGACGCCGAAGAGGTAATGCGCCTGTTCCTTCGTCAGATCGACGGTTTGCCCCTCGGCCAGAGGCGTGGTGAGATGGAGGCGAACGCGCGACATGGGGTGCATACCTATGACCGGAACGACCGGGAAACCAGAGACCAACGGAACCGTGGCCGACGCCGTCACCGGCAACTGGGTGGACCGCTGGGCGCCCGCGCCCTGGCGGCCCTACTTCCGCCTGTCGCGGCTGGACCGGCCGATCGGGACGTGGCTGCTGCTGTTGCCCTGCTGGTGGGGGCTGGCGCTGGCCTGCCTGTGGAAGGGCAGCTTCACCGCCTACGACGCCTGGATCGGCATCGGCTGCGGGTTCGGCGCGATCCTGATGCGGGGGGCGGGCTGCACCTGGAACGACATCACCGACCGGGACATCGACGGCGGAGTGGAGCGGACACGCTCGCGGCCGATTCCCTCGGGGCAGGTGGGCGTGCGGATGGCGCTGGGGTGGATGATGGCGCAGTCGCTGACGGCGCTCATCATCCTGCTGACCTTCAACTGGGCGGCCATCGCCCTCGGCATCCTCGCCCTCGGGCCGGTCGCGATCTATCCCTTCGCCAAGCGGTTCACCTGGTGGCCGCAGGTCTTCCTCGGCATCGCGTTCAACTGGGGGGCGCTGCTGGCCTGGACGGCGGCAACGGGGTCGCTGGGCTGGCCGGCGGTGGCGCTCTACCTCGGCGGGATGGCATGGACGCTGTTCTACGACACGATCTACGCCCACCAGGACACCGAGGACGACGCGCTGATCGGGGTGAAGTCGACGGCCCGGCTGTTCGGAGACCGGACGCCGACCTGGCTGCGCCGGTTCCTGATCGCCACGGTCCTGTTCGTCGGGATCGCGGCGCTGATGGCCACGGCGCAGAGGTCGGTCCTGTCCCTCGTCATCGCCACCTGCGGGGCCTGGGCGATGGGGTGGCACATGCTCTGGCAGCTCACCCGCTTCGACCCCGAGGACAACCCGCGCCTGCTGCACCTCTTCCGGTCCAACCGGGACGCGGGGCTGATCCCGGTGCTGTTTTTCGCCGGTGCCGGCTTCGTGTGACCGACTTCGATTGATCACCGGGACGCGCCGGAGTAGGCACGGCGACACCCGAGGCAAACCCGGAGGGCAGATGCGCCTGTCCCGACTTCTCATCCCGCTTTCCGCCTTCCTCATCGCCGCCGTCCTCAGCGGCCTTGGTGCCAGAGTCGCGGTCAGCGCGGTCGAGGACCGGTCGGCCGAGGGCGTGGCGAGGGCGCTGGAGACCAGCGGCATCGAATGGGCGACGGTGATCGCCGACGGCCTTCAGGTCATCGTCGAGGGCGAGGCGCCGTCCGAGCCGATGCGCTTTCGCGTCATGACCATCGCCGGAACGGTGGTCGACGCCAGCCGGGTCATCGACAACATGACCGTGGCCGACGCCGCCGGGATCGCGCCGCCGGACTTCTCGATGGAGATCCTGCGCAACGACAACGGCATCTCGATGATCGGGCTGGTTCCGGCCACGACGGATCGCGAAGCCCTGCTCGAGCGGATCACCCGGCTTGCCGACGGCGACGAGGTGACGGACCTGCTGGAGAGCGCCGACTACCCGGTGCCGGAGGGCTGGGACGCGGCGATGGACTACGCCCTGATCTCGCTGTCGCGGCTGCCGCGGTCCAAGGTCTCGGTCTCGCCCGGCCGGATCGCGGTGACCGCCATCGCGGACAGCGACGACGAACGCCGCCGGCTGGTCACGACCCTGACCCGGCAGGCGCCCGAGGGCGTGCGGATGGCCCTGAACGTCAGCGCGCCGCGGCCGGTGATCACCCCCTTCACGACGCGGTTCATCCTCGATTCCGAGGTCGCGCGTTTCGACGCCTGCGCCGCCGACACGACCACCGCCGCGGCGCGCATCCTCGCCGCCGCGCGGGCGGTGGGCTACGACGGTCGGGGCGATTGCACCCTGGCCCTCGGCGTGCCCTCGGGCACCTGGGGCGAGGCGGTGGCCCTGTCGATCGACGCGGTGGCGCAGCTGGGCGGCGGCACGGTCACCGTGGCCGACGCCGACATCTCGCTCGTCGCCCTGCCGGGCACGGCGCAGGGCCTGTTCGATCGGGTGGTGGGCGAGCTCGAGAACGACCTCCCGGACCTCTTCGACCTCGACGCCAGCCTGCCGCAGGTGAGCGAACCGGGGGCGGAGGGCCCGCCCCAGTTCACGGCCACCCTCTCGCCCGAGGGCATCGTGCAGCTGCGCGGCCGGGTGAGCGACCCGCTGATGAACTCCACCGCCGAGAATTTCGCCCGGGCCAAGTTCGGCAGCGCCTCCATCTCCATGGGCACCCGCGTGACCGAGGATCTGCCCGCAGGCTGGTCGGTCCGCATCCTCGCCGGGGTCGAGGCCCTGTCCAAGCTGTCGAACGGCGCCGTCATCGTCGAGCCGGACAGCGTCACGGTCACCGGCAACACCGGCAACCAGAACGCCGGAGCCGAAATTTCGCGTCTGCTGATCGAGAAGCTGGGCGAGAACGCCTCCTTCGACGTGGACGTGACCTACGTCGAGGAGCTCGACCCGATCGCCGCCCTGCCGACGCCCGAGGAGTGCCTCGAGCGGATCACCAACGTCACGACGAACCGCAAGATCACCTTCGACCCCGGGTCGGCCACCCTGGCAGGCGACGCCCAGGCCATCATGGACGACATCGCCGAGATCCTGCAGCGCTGCGCCGATCTGCGGGTCGAGGTCGCCGGTTTCACCGACAGCCAGGGCAGCGAGGAGGGCAACCTGCGCCTCAGCCAGCAGCGGGCCGATGCGGTGCTGGACGCCCTGCGCAGCCGCCGGGTGCCGGTCTCGACCTTCCAGTCGGTCGGCTATGGCGAGACCAACCCGATCGCCGACAACGAGACGGAAGAGGGCCGCGAGGCGAACCGCCGGATCGAATTCTCGCTGATCACCCCCGAGCCGGTCCCCGAAGAGCCGACGACGCTGGAAGAGCTTGCAGCCGAGAGCGAAACCGGAGAAACGGAGGGCGCGGAAGAAGAGCCCGGAGAGACCGAGCCGCCCGCGGACGACGAAACGACCGAAGACCAGGGACAGTGAACAGAACCGAGTTCATCTTCGCCACTGCGGTGATTCTGTTCGTGGCCTTCTGCCTCGGCTGGTTCGCCTCGTGGCTGGTCAACCGCTTCACCCGCGTCACCAAGGCCGAGATCGGCGAGCTGGACCGCATGGCCCAGTCGCTGCACGAGGCCGAGGAAACCCGCGACCAGGCGATCACCTACCTGCAGCAGCGCGAAGCCGAGATGACCAACCAGCTCAGCCAGACCGAGGCCGAGCTGCGCGCCGCGATGGACGGCCTGCGCGACGCCCGGCACGAGGCCGAGGAGCTGCGCGCGATGCTGGAGCGGCGCGAGACGGGCTGACCGCCAATCGCTCTGCCACAACCGGGCATTCCCACGTCCGAAAACCACGAATAGGGCACCCCTGATCCGGTGCGGCCCCGATGGCCCGCTGGAGTGCCGGGCCGGCGCGGCCAGCCTCAGTGCCGCTCGACGAAACCCTCGCCGCCGCAGATCGCGCAGCGGTGGGTGCGAGTGCCGAAGCAGCCGTTGCACCGGTCGTGGGCGGCGTTGCCGCGAATGTCGACCCCGCGGAACACCTGGCCGGTGCCCTTGCAGGTTTCGCAGGCGCTACGTCCCGCGCCGCGGCAGCGGTGGCACCTGATCTTGAGCACGTCCGGGGTTCCCGGTCTTGCATCGCGCAGCATGGGTCCGTCTCCTGGCCAGCCGCCCCCAATACCGACCCCGCCGCAGGCTGCGACCCGGTGTCGGCGAAAAAAGGGGTAGGACGGGAATCTGGCGAGAATGGGGCACCCCGCCGAGGTTGCGCCGGCGGCCCGCTTGGCCGAGGCTGGATGTGACGCCAAAGCCAGAGGCCACGCGATGACCCTTCCCCAGACGATGAGCGGCGTTCTTCTGACCGGCCACGGCGGGCCGGAGGTGCTTGAGTGGCGGCAGGATCTGCCCGTCCCC
>JAMWZF010000268.1 GCA_024304875.1 Paracoccaceae bacterium | reverse complement strand
AGCGGGCGGCCGACGTGGAGGAGGCGCGGGCGCTGGCCAAGGGCCGGGCCGCGATCCTGTCGAAGATCGAGAAGCCGGCCGCCGTGAAGGCCTTCGACGAGATCCTCGCCTGCTCGGACGGCATCATGGTCGCCCGCGGCGACCTTGGCGTCGAACTGCCGGTGCAGGCCGTGCCGCCGATCCAGAAACGCCTGATCCGCGCCTGCCGCCGCGCCGCCAAGCCGGTGATCGTGGCGACCCAGATGCTCGAGAGCATGATCGAAAGCCCGATGCCCACCCGGGCCGAGGTCTCGGACGTGGCCGCCGCGATCTACGAAGGCACCGACGCGGTGATGCTGAGCGCAGAAAGCGCCGCCGGCCAGTATCCGATCGAGGCAGTGCGCACGATGGACGCCGTCGCCACCGAGGTCGAGGACGACCCGACCTACACCCAGATCATCGAATCCTCCCGTCAGATCGAGAGGACCAGCGTGCCCGACGGTATCGTCTCGGCCGCGCGCGAGATCGCCGAGGCGACGGACGTCAAGGCGATCTGCTGCTTCTCGGAAAGCGGGACGACCGCGCTTCTCACTGCGCGCGAGCGGCCCCGGGTGCCGATCGTCGTGCTCACCACCGAGCGCAACACCGCCCGGCGCCTCTGCCTTAGCTGGGGGACCAACTGCACGATGTCGACCGAAAGCGTCGACCGGTTCAAGCAGGCCGTGGTCCTTGCGGTCCGCTCGACCCTGCAGCTTGGCCTTGCCGAACCCTCTGACAACATCATCGTCGTGGCGGGCGTGCCGTTCAACACGCCGGGGTCCACCAACATCCTGCGGGTCGCCCCCTGCGAGGAGCGTTTGATTTACCGACAGGAAAGTTAGATAACGGGGCGGCAGCCATCCGGAGGGCGCATGGACGCCGACCTGTTCTTCGTCATCGGCCTGATCATCACGGCCTTCGCCATTCCGCCCATCCTCGGCGCCTTTCTCGAAGGACGTGCCCCGCGGGTGGCGGCCATCATGATCCTGATCGGCGGCGGCCTTCTCGTCCTGGCGATTACCAGCCATCCCGGCGGCTATTCCGTCAGCGAGATCCCGGACGTCTTCGTCCGGGTGGTGGGGCGCTACATCGATTGACCGCCCTCCCCGCCCGGCCGGGCCTGCGCCTGCCCGGCGGGTCTTGACCCATGCCCCGGCCCCGACTATACGCCGCCTCTCGAATGACCCGCGCGCCCGGCCGATGTGGCATTGCCGTGGCCCGCCAGACTGTCCGAAGGAGACGAAAATGCCCAAGATGAAGACGAAGTCGAGCTGCAAGAAGCGGTTCAAGATGACGGCCTCGGGCCGGATCAAGGCCGGCCAGGCGGGCAAGCGCCACGGCATGATCAAGCGCACCAACAAGTTCATCCGCGACGCCCGCGGGACCACCGTGCTGTCGAAGGCTGATGAGCAGATCATCAAGCCGATGATGCCCTACGCGCGCTGAGGAGGTCCTGAACCATGCGAGTCAAAAGCGGAACCGTCACCCACCGTCGCCACAAGAAGGTCACCGACGCCGCCAAGGGCTACTACGGCCGGCGCAAGAACACCTTCAAGGTCGCCAAGCAGGCCGTCGACAAGGCCAACCAGTACGCCACCCGTGACCGGAAGGCCCGCAAGCGCACCTTCCGCGCCCTGTGGATCCAGCGGATCAACGCCGCTGTCCGGATGCACGACGAGGCCCTGACCTACTCGGCCTTCATGGGCGGCCTCTCCAAGGCCGGCATCGAGGTCGACCGCAAGGTCCTGGCCGACCTGGCCGTGCACGAGCCCGAAGCCTTCGGCACGATCGTCGGCAAGGTGAAGGAAGCCCTCGCCGCCTGATCGCGGCGACGGCAATCCCCGATTTCCGAACAGGCCCGGCTCCGTCCGGGCCTGTTCTTTTGCCGGTGCCGGGCGCAGGTTTCGTCCGATGACAGACGATCCCTTCCGCCATCACCCGCGCCTGCGCCCCCTCGTCACGCCGCCCGAGGAGAGCCGGTTCTACCGCTTCACCCTCGCCGCCGCGCGAAAGATGCTGGCCGCAGGCGGCATGACGGGCGAGCACTTCCATACCGAGGAGGAGCGCGAGGCCGAGCGCATCGCCTTCATGGCCGGTCACTCCGGCGATCTCTGGGTCTTCGGCTACGGCTCGCTGATGTGGGACCCCGGCTTTCCCTTTTCCGAGGTTCGCCGGGCCCATGCCGCCGGCGTCACACGCACCTTCTGTTTCGTCGAGGACGGCGGCGGGCGAGGCCGGCCCGAGGCGCCGGGCGTCATGGCCGCGCTGGACCGGGGCGACGGCTGCGAGGGCCTTGTCTTCCGCATCGCCGCCGCCGACGTGGCGACGGAGACCTACCACCTGTGGAGCCGCGAGCGGATCGCCCCCTGCTACCTGCCCGCCTTCGTCACCGCCGAGACGGCGCTCGGGTCGGTCCGGGCCCTCACCTTCCTTGCCGATCATACCGCGCCGATGATCCACCCGGACCTCAGCTGGGCGGACCAGGTCCGCTACTGCGCGACGGGCAAGGGCGTCCTCGGCACCAGCCTCGAATACGTCGAGGCCCTCGCCACCCACTTCGACGAACTGGGGATCGACGATCCCCTGGTCAGCCGCCTTCTGGCCGAGGCGCGGGCCTATCCGGCCGCGCCGGCGTCCTAGCGCCCGCTTTCCCGCAGCCGCCGGCCGAGGTCGATGATCCGGCGCAGGTAGGCGTTGCCGATGCAGATCTCGTCCCGCCCGCAGGAATCCCGCGTGCCCCGCAGCCAGGCCACCTGCTCGCGGTCCGCGTCGTCGGCCCTGGCCGCGCCGTAGACCGCCACCAGGGCGGCGTCCATGTCGGCGAGGCGCGGCTCGGCGCAGATGGTCTGCTCGGTCGGGTTCAGCCGCGCGGCGGTGCACCAGGGCCGCAGGGGCGCGGCGGCGGGGCGCGGGGCCGTGGCGGTCAGCTGGGCGATCCGGTCGCGATAGGCGTCTTCGATGCAGAAGATGTCGCTGCCGCAGGCGTTGCGCCGTTGCAGCCAGGCCGTCTGCGCCGCCCGGTCGCCGCCCCGATCGCGCCAGAGCGCGTTCAGCTCGCCGTCCAGCCGGCCAAGGATCTCGTCGGCGCAGATCATCTGCTCGGCCGTATTCAGCCGGTCGTTGCCGCACCAGGACTGCGCGGCAGCGGATCCGGCGAGCAGGGCGGCAGCGACGGCAAGAGGGGCGATCAGACGGGGCATGGCGGTGTCCTCCTGGCGGTGATGGTAGGCCGTCCCCCTGCTCCGGCCACCGCCCCGCTGCGCTTGCGCCCCGTGCGGGGGAGGGCTAATCACGCCTCGGATCAAGCGAAGGACCCGTCATGGAAGATCTGCGCGCCAAATACATCGACCTGATCGCCGGCGCCTCGGACGAGGCCACGCTCGAGGACCTGCGCGTGGCCGCCCTCGGCAAGAAGGGCGAGGTCAGCCTTCAGATGCGCGAGCTGGGCAAGATGAGCCCCGAGGACCGGCAGGTCATGGGGCCGAAGCTGAACGCGCTGAAGGACGAGATCGGCAGCGCCATCGCGGCCAAGAAGGCGGCGCTGGAGAACGCGGCGCTGGACGCCCGGCTGGCCGCCGAATGGCTGGACGTGACCCTGCCGTCCCGGCCCACCCGCACCGGCACCATCCATCCGGTCAGCCAGGTGATGGACGAGATCACGGCGATCTTCGCCGACATGGGCTTTTCCGTCGCCGAGGGCCCCCAGATCGAGACCGACTGGTACAACTTCGACGCCCTGAACATCCCCGGCCACCATCCGGCCCGCGCCGAGATGGACACCTTCTACATGGCCCGGGCCGAAGGGGATAACCGCCCGCCGCACGTGCTGCGCACCCACACCTCGCCGGTGCAGATCCGGCACCTCGAGGCCCACGGCGCCCCCTGCCGGATCATCGCGCCGGACCGCGTCTACCGCGCCGACTACGACCAGACCCACACGCCGATGTTCCACCAGGTCGAGGGCCTGGCCATCGACAAGGACATCTCGATGGCGAACCTCAAGTGGGTGCTCGAGGAGTTCTGCCGGACCTTCTTCGAGATTGACGAGATCGAGCTGCGCTTCCGCGCCTCGCATTTCCCCTTCACCGAACCCTCGGCCGAGGTGGACATCCGCTGCTCCTGGGAGGGCGGGACCCTGAAGCTGGGCGAGGGCGACTCGTGGATGGAGATCCTCGGCTCCGGCATGGTGCATCCGAACGTGCTGCGGAACGCAGGGGTGGACCCGGAGGTCTGGCAGGGCTTTGCCTTCGGCATCGGGATCGACCGGCTGGCGATGTTGAAATACGGCATCCCGGACCTCCGCGCCTTCTTCGACAGCGACCTGCGCTGGCTGCGCCACTTCGGCTTCGGCGCGGGGCAGGTGCCGACGCGCTACGCGGGGTGAGCGCCGGTCCGGGCCCCCAAGGGCCCGGCGAGCCGTCCGGTGGACGGATCGAGGCGCGAACGGGCGGAGCCCCGGGCTTCGCATCATGCGGTGAGCCGCCCCAGCGTCGGGCCGCGGACCGGCGATCCTGCGTCGGATCGGAGCGCTTTATCCCCGCAATCCCGGACGACCTACGAGCGTCGTGCGAGCGTCAGCCAATCGCCGGGCCGCGGCCCTGT